>CAYSMU010000365.1:0-3935 GCA_964432145.1 uncultured Chloracidobacterium sp. | reverse complement strand
ATACTTGGTCACACTCCATTGACGACTCGTCAGATCTGCAGACCCTGCTTAAACCGCAGAACAATCTCGACTTCCGTGCCGAAAAATCAGACTCGCTCTTTGATCAGCGACACCGATTTGTTCTGAGCGGGATCATGAGTTCGCCCGACGCATGGCGCTCGTCCGACAGCGGATTCAAGCGATTCATGCACGGATTTTCGGTCGCACCGATCCTCGAGATCAGTTCGGGCCGTCCGTTTAACATTCTCGCGGTCGGCGACAATAACGGCGATTTCCAGAGCACCAATGAGCGGCCTTCGGTCCGTGCGGACGGATCGCTCTGTGCTACCGGCATCGACACGAACTGTCTGCAGGGGGTCTTTGGGCCGAGCGGGTCGTTGGGTCGAAACATGGGACTGACGCACAATTACTTCACGCTCGACGCACGCGTTACGCGTAAGGTACGCATCGGTGAGCGAGTCAGTCTCGATATCATTGCCGAAGGCTTTAATCTGTTCAACAGATTTAACGAGGCCGCGGGTAACCCGTTCTATCAGGTGGTCAATTCATTTGGCCAGCGGGCCGGCAACGGCAAGTACTACAGCCGTCCGACCTCAGCCTTTGATCCGAGACAGTTCCAGTTCGGTTTGAAGCTTAACTTCTAATAGACGAAGCTCGTCTTAAGGATTGGCCGGACGGTTCGATCGTCCGGCCTTTTTGTCTTTGGGCAGATAAGTCTTGGATAATACTTCTATGCCTTCGCTCGCCGTCGCGATAAAAATGAAAGCTGCCGACCTCGGCATCGACAAGGTCGCCATAGTGCCGGCACACGCCCTTGTGCCGGAAAGAAAAAGGCTGGAAGAATGGCTGGGCCGCGGCTTTCACGGCAATATGGCCTGGTTGGAGCGTGATCTGGACAAGCGTTCGGACCCGCGCCTGTTATATCCAAATGCCAGATCCATCATTGTCGCAGCCGTCAATTATTTCACGCCTCACGAACACACGGACTTGCCCGCTGAAGGAAAGATCTCACGATATGCGTGGGGAGACGATTATCACGATGTGGTGGGCGACAAGCTGAAGCACCTTCTTGCCTGGATCCAGCAGGAAATTCCGGACGCTAACGGCCGGGTCTGTGTCGACACGGCGCCTTTCATGGACAAGGCATGGGCGGTTCGCGGCGGCATCGGCTGGCTAGGGAAGCACTCCAATGTGATCACCAAGGACCTTGGCTCGTGGATCTTCATCGGTTCTCTCATTCTGGATACTGAGCTTGAATATGAAAACACACAGGTTGAGGACCACTGCGGTTCCTGTACCGCTTGTCTGGACTCCTGTCCGACCAATGCGATCGTCGAGCCGTATGTGGTTGATTCGCGAAAGTGCATTTCCTATGCGACAATCGAGCTTCGTGACGAGGCTCTGCCGCATGAGATCGCTTCGAATCTGGAGGGCTGGATCTACGGCTGCGACATCTGTCAAGACGTATGTCCATGGAACCGTTTTCAGCAAACGACATACGAGCAACGCTTCGAACCGAGACAAGGTGAAACATCGCTCAAGATCGAAGAGGTGGAGCGTTTGACACACGAGGAATATGTCGAGAGATTCCGCCGCTCAGCGATCAAACGCACGAAGCTGACGGGCCTGAAACGAAATGCTGCGACTCTCAAAACATGATCTTGATCATGCCATGCCGTCGCCAATTGTAGTATCGATTAGGTTCGGGCCGTATCGGCACGGTTATGCGTGTTCCGCGGCAATCGACTAACATAGTATCTGTGCTACTCAGGGACGCTTACAATCGAACCATCCGCGACTTGCGGATCTCTCTCACAGATCGTTGTAATTTTCGCTGCTTCTATTGCCTGCCGCACGGCGAGCCGACCTGGGCAAAAAAGGAAACCCTTCTATCTTTCGAAGAAATTGAGTACGTCGTCGAGATATTTGTCTCGCTCGGTATCGAGAAGATACGCCTGACGGGCGGAGAGCCGCTCATACGCCGCGATGTTCCGGTTCTTGTCGAAAAGCTCGCCCGTCTCAAGCCGCAGCTTCACGACATCGCACTTACGACCAACGGCTACGACTTTGTCCGGCATTCTGACGCACTTAGAGCCGCCGGACTCGACCGCGTAACTTTCAGTCTCGACAGCCTTTTGCCGGAGAGGTTTGCAGAGATCACCGGCGTCGATGCCATCGACCGCGTCATAGAGTCGATCGACACAGCAAAGCGGGCCGGCTTTTCCCCGATCAAGATCAATGCCGTAGTCGTTCGCGATCGAAATGATGATGAGCTGGTGGAATTCGCCCGCTTTGCCCGTGAGCACGATGTCGCGATGCGTTTCATCGAGTTCATGCCGCTTGATTCGGGCCACGATTGGAGCCGTGAAATGGTCGTTTCCGGCCGCGAAATTCGCGACACGATCAACGAAGCATTCCCTCTGAAGCTAAAAGAAACCTCACGCGGCAGCGGGACTTCGTGGAAATACCAGTTCGCTGACGGTTCGCCGGGAGAGATCGGTATCATCGCACCCGTGACCGAAATGTTCTGCGGCCAATGCTCTCGAATCCGGCTGACCGCCGACGGACAGATCCGTACGTGTCTCTTTTCAAACACAGAACACAACCTCCGCGATGTCGTCCGCGGTGGAGCAACGCGAGCCGAGATCGTCGAATTCATCGAAGATGTGGTCATGAAAAAAGAACCGCGGCACTATATAAATGACGCGGACTTTGTACAGCCTGCGAGGACGATGAGTTTTATCGGAGGTTAGCTTCGACCGACTATTTCGGTGTGATTTTTATCCGAACTAGTTGCAGAACGGACGATACATCACTCGCTGATCTTACTTCAAATCGAATCCCCCGCCCTTCGGCATATTGGCGTGCATCGAGAATGAGGGCTTTGATCTTCTCATCAAGCTCACTCGCAAGGGCAATACCGACCGCCCTTTCTCCGAGGACGACGGCCACCTGCATTACGCCATCCTCGGGCAACATATACAGTAACGTCCGTTTCTTTTGCTTTAGCAGACATACCCAACCAAAATCGATCTTTGAGGATTTCCAAACCTGATCTATTGGCTTGAAATTATCTGAAACCAATTCGACCACTTGTGTCCAGAATTTGATCGCTTTGCCTAGTCTGGCAGCCAGTTGGGTCGCGGACGGTTCCGATGCGCTTGTGTTCATTTCCTTACGTAAATAAGTTTTTTGACTACAGCCTCTCAAATCTCGCCTGGAAAAACCGGAGATATTTTGGCTCGTAGACCATCTTCAATCCGCGCGTCTGTTCGCGGTTCTCATATGCCGCGCGAACAGACTCAGCAACTACGTCCATATGTGCCTGTGTATAAACACGCCGCGGGATCGTGAGCCGCGTAAGTTCGAGCTTCGGATAATTGTGATCTCCCGTTTCGGCGTTTCGGCCGGCAGATGCGATGCCGCGTTCCATCGAACGAATACCTGAGTCTAGATACAGCTCGGCAGCAAGCGTCTGCGCCGGAAATTGTATCTGCTCAAGGTGTGGATAGAACGCCTTGGCGTCGAGGAAAATCGCGTGGCCGCCGACCGGATGAACGATCGGGATGCCCCACGTCGTGAGCAGTTCGCCGAGGTAGCGAACTTGTCCGATCCGCGAAAAGATATGCTCGTCCTGAACACTCTCGGCGATACCGATAGCCATTGCTTCGAGATCTCGTCCGGCGAGTCCGCCGTACGTGTGCAGGCCCTCATACACGACGACAAGGTTGCGAAGCTCCTCGAACGTTTCCCTGTCATTGACGGCGAGCCAGCCGCCGATATTCACGAGATTGTCCTTCTTGGCGCTCATCCACGCCCCGTCGCTGTAACCGCAGAATTCTTTTAGAATCTCGGCGATCGTCAGGTCAGCGTATCCGGCCTCGCGCTCCTGTATAAAAAAGGCATTCTCGACAAGACGCGTCGCGTCGAAAAAG
>CAYSMU010000364.1:0-3946 GCA_964432145.1 uncultured Chloracidobacterium sp. | reverse complement strand
TGTTGCATCTCGTTAGCCATTGGACCTGTTATCCTCACAAACCGAAGGGCAAGGCGTCGGCCTTGCCCTTCGCTCTATTCCGATGGCGAAAACTCTCAACCAGCTCGCCGCAGATATTCTGCTTTTTCATTTTCGAGTTCGGTCAAAAGATCTTTGTCCGTGTCGCGAAGAGAATCGATCTCTTTAAGATGTCTGATAATTGCCAAGGCCTTATCTATAGATTCGATCGCTTTGCCGGCATCACCTGTTTCAAAATAAACCTGAGCGGAAAGCCGATGGGCGATCCCGACGTCGTACTGATAGGTGGTGGTTGCTTTGTCAGCTTCCGCGATCGGGACCATAATGTCGATCACTCGCCGGAGAGTCGAACCGGCCTCCTCAAAGCGTCTGAGCTTTATCTGGGCACGGGCCCGCTCGGTGTCGTAAACCGCGAGATTACGCCTGTATTCCATATTATCCGGCGTTTTTTTACTTAGTGCGGACATTACGCCGATGGCTTTCTCGGCATGGAGTATCGTTTTGGGAAAGTCGTTAGCAAACCGGTAAGCACGGGATGTATTGAAGTGTGAGATCGCGAGGTCGAATGCAACCACACCATTCTCAGGTTCCTTTTCGAGTGCCGCCTTTGGAAATTCGATCGTCGGAAGGCACGCTCCGACGCCGTCCCTGCCGTCCTCTTTGTCGATGTAAAGCTCACATCGCATCGATTCGGTCAGCCAGACGCTTCGCTGGACGCGAAAGTCGTTTGGAAATTCCTTCGCCAGCTCCCGGCTAATTTCTGCGGCGAGTGAAAAGCCGCGAAGTGCTCCCTCATAATCGCCAAGCGAGCCCTTTGATTTGCTGAGTATCCGCAAAAGACGTGTCTGCGTTTTTTTGAAATCCGCGTTCGCCGGCTGTGCAGCCCTAAGCCGCTCAACGATCGGAAGAGCTTCGTCGAAAAGGATGAGAGCCTTTTGCGTCTGCGAATTGAAGACCGGGATCGCCCCGTAGTCGATCAGCAGAACGGCGAGGCGATTCTGATACTCGACAGAATCCGGGCGCGCGGCCACAAGTTCGCGGCGGAGCTTCAGGCTTTGTTCAAAAGCATTTTCGGCCTCCGCGGTCTGGCTGTTGTTCCAGAGAGTCCGGGCGGTCGTATAATAGTTTGCCGCCAGTTTTTCCTTTGCATCGAGGTCGCTTGGATCCGCGGAATAAACAGCTTCTCGAAGCCTGGCGGCCTTTGCATAGCTGTCGAGTCCGGCCTGTATATTGCCGAGGCTTGAATTGGTCAACGCTCCTTGCACATCACCGATCTTCTCGTAGGCCGTAGCCAACTCGCTCTGAAGAGCGAGATCGCCGCCGGCTTCGGTTGAAAGGCTGTCCAGATACTGAAGCACATTTATCAGGATCTTTTCTCGGGCCTTGAGAGAACCTTCAAGGTTCTCGATCTCAGGGTAAACGTCGAAAAGGTAAGAATTCGCGAGCTTTCTAACGTCGTTGAAACGCTTTTCGGCGTTTGCCCGCTCAGCCCGGGCAACTCTTGTCTGCCAAACTGTAGCGATCACGCCTGCAATTATCGCCAGCAGAACGATCGCGGCTGCGATCACGCTTACACGATTGCGTCCGACAAATTTACTTGCCCGATAGCCAAACGTATTTGGCCTGGCGGTTACGGCAAGTCCCTGCATATGCCGGTGTATATCATCGGACAGGTTGCCTGCCGACGAGTATCTGCGTTCGGGTTCCTTGCGAAGGGCTTTTAGGACGATGTTGTCCAGATCGCCCCGAATGCTCTGAGACGAGAGCCCGGTTTCGCTGGACCTGGTCCGACGCGCAATGTCACCTTGGGTATTGTCACCGTTCGGGATAACCGGTTCCACAACTGTCGGAGGCTGAAATGCCCCGGTTGCCACGAGACTTGAGGGCAGGGCCGGTTCCTTTTCGAGGATCGCTGAATAGATCTCGCGAAGATCGTGCTCCTTGTCTTCAAATGGCCGATGTCCGCTAAGCAATTCGAAAAGTATCACTCCGAGGCTGTAAACGTCAGACAAGGTTGTGACACCCTCGCGGCGAAGCTGTTCGGGCGACGCGTATGACGGCGTCATTACGCCCATTCTGGTGATCGTTGCCGTGTCAGCGTCGGCGTATTCATTAGAGATGATCTTCGAGATACCAAAATCCAGGAGCTTGGGAATGCCGTCATTAGTAACCAGCACATTCGAAGGCTTCAGGTCCCGATGAATTACAAGATTGCGATGAGCAAAATCTACCGCGGCACAGACCGTCCGAAACAACTCGAGCCTCGCGTTGAGATCAAGCCGGCGGGAATTGCAATATTCGTCGATCGGCATGCCGTCAACGTATTCCATCGCGATAAAAGGGATCTTGTCATCTGTGGCTCCGGCGTCGAGAAGGCGGGCGATGTTCGGATGGTCTAGTGAAGCCAGGATCTCGCGTTCCTGTTCGAAATGCCGCCGCAGGGCGGATGTATTCATCTCACGCTTAAGGAGCTTTAACGCGACCTTTTGCTGAAATTTGCCATCGATACGTTCGGCCAGATAAACCGCGCCCATGCCGCCGGTACCAAGCTCGCTTATCAGTTTGTACGGTCCGATCTCCTGTCCGGCAAGGCCGCCGGAGTCTTCAGCAACGAAGTCTTTTGAGAATTCGACTGCCGAAAGCTGCATAAGATCCGCTGATTCGCTCTCAAATTGGATCAGCGACTCGACCTCAGCACGCTGATCCGGGCTTAAGTCGAGGCTATCCAGGCAACGTTGTCGTTCTGCCGGTTCGATCTCAAGGATGTCGGCGAGCACATCCTTTATTTGCTTCCATTGAGCGGTATCCATAATCGAATATTTAGAAACTTTGGTCTTTGCATGGATATGCGTAAGATCGCCAGAAACTCTGCCAAAATTCTCCGCCCCTGAGCTAGCCGGTCGGCCCGTTGGGTGCCGAGGCATTGAACGTTCATCTGGTCAAATGTCACGCACGAGCGAGTCGGAATTCTAGCATGATTCCCCGGAATCAAGATCCCGAGAATACGCACTACAGATCTTCGAAAAAAAATTTGTCTGTCTTTCAAAAGTTTTCACGCATATACCCGCAAGAACAAATACGGAAATGAACGTGCCCGGTCCTAAGCACGATCAATCCAGGTGGTCTTTGGTCCCGCGCGGCAACAGATCGGTTGCAGCGAATACTTCAAAGACATTCAAAGACGGCCAGTGAGTGCCAAACTCGGGAGATCGAGTCAACTTAGCCTGAGTCCGTCGACGGAAAAAACAAAAACAAAAGGAGAAATACGATGAAAACCAATCTATCCCTTATTATCGCTGCGTTAGTCTTGAACCTAGCCTTTGTAACCGTGGACTCGAACGCGATGCCAGACAATACTTTTCGATTTAGCGGCCCCTTCACGCTCCAGAATCCGTGTAACGGTGAGATCGCCACCGGCACGATAGATATCAATATCGTCGTTAGTACAACTGTTACCGGCAATGGCGATGTGAAAGTCAATGTTCATCACACCTCGCACGGTACGCTTTTTGGAAATCAAGGAAATACCTATCAGGTCAGCCGCCAGGCTAAAGACCAGTTCGATGCGATATCTACGTCCTATGTCATCCCATGGACCGGCAATTTTATTGGCCACGGCTCGGCTCCTGACTTCACCGTCGATGGCAACCTCCGAGTGTTTACCAACGCCGAAAACGAACCGATCGGCAGCCAAGGTCTACTTCCACTCGTTCGGACATGTCGATAGGCTGAGATTCTCCCTTATAATTGATCCGCGAAAGCCAGCGGATCTCCTGTCTCCCATTTTGGGTCGTTTGTTCGGCCCATTTTTTATTTGTCGACTTGCGCCAGCCCGACGGGATCCGATATTGCTGCCAGCAAAATTCGTAAATTCTTCGACTGCTATTGATAGATTGAAAGTTCGCGATATAGCCAAAGGCGGGCCGAC
>CAYSMU010000363.1:0-3947 GCA_964432145.1 uncultured Chloracidobacterium sp. | reverse complement strand
GAAATAGTGAGCGAGCACAGGATGACAATTGAAAATAGCTTTTTCATAACACAATTATTGTTGGATATTCAGGCTCAGTCTAGCCCGTTTTCTCCGGTTCGGGAAATCAGCGGAAAAAAACGGCCGGAAATCTTCTCTCCCTTAAGGATTGCCGGCACACCTTCGAGCAGCGGTTCGTCGGTGTCCGAGACAACGCCGTCGCGAAACAAATTGATCACCGCGGCCCGACGCGGACGCGGTGATCGGTTTTCGTAAGAACCGTGGAGCATCATCGGATGATGAAATGTCGCTTCCCCCGCTTTTAGCTCGATCGGCACGGGCCTGAACGCGGCTCGCTGCTCATCGGTCAATACGTCGAGCACCGCGTTCATATCTCTGGCCAGGTCGGTGCGTGGCAGCAGGTCCCATTTGTGGCTGCCCGGCACGTATTGAACGCAACCGTTTTCCTCGGTCGAATCGTCCAATCCCACCCAGCACGTCAGGTGGCAGACCGGCCTGGTCCGCGTCCAATACGAGTAATCCTGATGCCAGGCGACAACGGCCCCGTCGTGCGCCGGCTTAACAAATAGCTGATCGTGCCAGAATCGGACCGGCCCGCCCAGCAGTTTCTCCGCCACGCTCACCATCGTGGGATGGAAGATCAGATCATGAAACGCCGGAGACACTCGCCATGCGCCGAGAGCGTGAAACAGCCGCTTTTCAGGCTCGGATGATTCGTTCGAATGGTACTCGTAGAATCTCGCGTCGCTCGCGTATTCGGGCGACATCATTTCATCGAGAGCCGTGCGCATCTCATTGACCTGCTGCGGGCCAAGCAGTTTGATACCCGCCAGGTACCCGTTTCGATCAAAGTGCCCGATCTCAAATTCCCCGATGGGGCGAGCCGCAGGGTCCCTCTCGAAAAGGCCCGTTATCGGATCGTGAAATATTGAGAGATCGTCGTTCATTTATTGGTACGATACATCAATTAGCGGTTCGAAAAAAAGATAGCCAGCGACAAACTCAAAATGCTAGAATTAGTGTTGGCGTCCCGCGTGCTTTGCGCACACGACCCTCAGGCCGCCCTGACCGCCGGGCTTGTTCAGCCGCTAACTCCTTATTACAAAACGATACTGCCGCCTTGCACCGATACTGCCGCAGCCGTCCATTTAGTACCGTCCGATAGCCAGATATGGCGAGCAGACCGCCAAAAAACAGACCCAAGACCGCCGTTCCAACGGCGGAGGACAGCACGTTCCGCAGTTTCATCGAGAATCTGCCGGTGATGTTCTACGCGGTCACCCCGACGGCCCCGCATACGCCGCTCTACATCAGCCCGACCTTTGAGAAGTTCGGCTACCCGCTAAAGGACTGGCTCACAAAGCCGGATATCTGGGACCGCGTTATCCATCCCGAAGAGCGTGACCGCATCCTCGTGAAGACACGAGAAGCGATGCGAAGAGGCGAAAGCATCGACTTCGAATACCGGGTCGTTTGTAAAAACGGCAAGGAACTCTGGGTCCGCGACCGAAGCTGTTTTGTCTATGACAAGGCGGGGGTTCCGGTTTGCTGGCAGGGCGTGATCCTCGACATTACCGAACGCAAACTTGCCGAGCAAGAGCTCGTCAAACGCGAAAAGCTGTACCGCACCCTCGCCAGAACGATACCGAAGACGGCGGTACTTCTCTTCGACCACGAGTTTCGATACACGCTCGCAGACGGCGAGCAACTGAAATCCCACAACTGGTCAAAGGAAATGTTCGAGAACAAAACCCTGTTCGAGGCATTTCCAGCCGATATCGCGGAGGAGTGGGCCGGTTACTACGACCGGGCTCTCAAGGGCGAAGAGATAACGATCGAGATGGAAAACGGCGACGGGGCATTCCTTGTAAATGTCCTTCCGGTACGCGACGAGACCTCGACGATATTCGCCGGAATGGTAATGTGGCAGGACGTGACCGAGCAAAAGCATGCGGCCGACGCGATCAAGGAAAGCGAGGCCCGTTACCGGCAGCTTTTTGAAAACGCAAACGACATTATCTACGTCCACGATCTCGACGGAAACTATATTTCGATCAATCAGGCCGCTGAACGGATCTTTGGATATTCCCATGACGAGGCGCTTGCGCTGAATATCACAAAGATCATTGCCGCCGAACACTTGCCCCTCGTGCAGAAGCAGCTGTCGCGAAAGATCGCGGGCAGGGCCAGCCAGACCGTTTACGAGGTGGACTGCGTTCGAAAGGATGGAACGCGGGCGACGCTCGAGGTCAACAGCAGTGTTATTGAAAAGGACGGAAAGGCAGTTGCCGTTCAGGGCATCGCCCGCGACATCACGGAACGCAAACACGCAGAGGACGCGATAAGACGAAGCGAAGAACGCTACCGCGACCTTTTTGAGAATGCTAATGACCTGATCTACACGCACGACCTTGCGGGCAACTTTACTTCGCTGAACAGAGCCGGCGAGATCATCACCGGATACACCCGCGGCGAAGTTATGAAGATGAACATCGGCGAGGTCGTAGCCCCCGAGTATCTCGACCTTGCCCGGACAATGACCGCCCGAAAGGTCGACAGCGAACGCCCCACCACCTACGAACTTGAGATCATCGCCAAGCAGGGACATCGCGTGACCCTCGAACTAAGTACTCGACTGATAATTTCGCACGATGGAATGCCGATCGGCGTACAGGGCGTTGGCCGTGACATAACCGAACGCCGGCGTGCCGAGTTGGCTCTCCAAAACACCGCGTCATTGTTCGCCTCCACATTCGAGTCCACGGCCGATGGGATAATCGTGATGAGCCTGGACCGCCAGCTGGTCGCCTGCAATAAAAAGTTTGTCGAGATGTGGGATCTCGATCCCGCGATAGTATCGGAAAAGGACGCCCCGGCTCTGGTAAAGCACGTGGCCTCGCAAATAAAGGATCAGGACACGTTCTTTGAAACACTAGACGAACTGTTCGGCGATCCGACGCTGTCCGAATTTACGATTCTGGAATTAACCGATGGCAGGCTCTTCGAGCGATCTTCCCAGCCACAGATCATGGATGGCCAGCCCGTTGGTCGAGTCTGCTGCTTCCGCGACATTACGGCACGAACACGTGCTGAGGCCGAACTTCACAATACCGTCTCGCTATTCTCCACCACGTTCGAGTCCACGGCTGACGGCATCGTCGTGATGAGCCTCGAAGGAGATCTTGTGGCTTGTAACGCCAAGTTCGTCGAGATGTGGAACGTTGACCAGGACATGTTGGAACGCGGCGATGGAAAGGCACTCGTCAGTCTGGTCGCCAGCCATCTGAAAGACCCTGACGAATTCATCCGGCGGCTCGGCGAAACCTACAGCCGGCCCGACTCGACCGTTTCCGAGCTCCTCGAGCTGTCCGACGGACGTATCATAGAGCGATACTCTCAGCCGCAGTATCTCGAGGGAAAGGCCATCGGCCGCGTCGCCAGCTTCCGCGACATTACCGAAAGATATACTGCCGAAGAGAAGCTTCGCTATTATGCCCTTCACGACACGTTGACCGATCTGCCCAACCGGGTCGAGTTCATGAACCAGCTTAACCTCGCCGTCGGGCGCGCCGAGGGCAATGCCTTCGCACGTTTTGCGGTGTTGTTTCTCGATCTGGACCGGTTCAAGGTCATCAATGACAGTCTCGGTCACGCGGTCGGAGACAAACTTTTGATCGCGACGGCCGAACGACTAAAGGCATGTGTTCGTCCGGGCGACATCGTTGCACGCCTTGGGGGCGACGAATTTACGATACTGCTAAACCGCAGCGGCGACGCGACAGAAGTCGCGGGTGTCGCCGAACGCCTGCAGGCAAAGATCTCGGAGCCGTTTCAGATCGATAACTACGAGGTATTCACGACCGCGAGTATTGGCATCGTCGTGTCGTCGACCGTTGACCGCAGTGCCGAAGATTTCCTCCGTGACGCAGATGCCGCGATGTATCGGG
>CAYSMU010000362.1:0-3954 GCA_964432145.1 uncultured Chloracidobacterium sp. | reverse complement strand
TCGACCTCGTCCATGATGGCGTATGTGTGCTGCTGCATTTCCTGCGGAAGCGCTGCGTTCATAAAGAGTATTTTCCCACGAAACACGCGAAAAACACGAAAGTTATCTTCTGGATTCCTTTTTCGTGAATTACGTGTGTTTCGTGGGCGGATCTTAGGTCTTCAGGCCCATCATCTCGCTCGCGAGGGCTCCCTGATCGCCATCGAGAGCGAGGCCATAACTCTCGTTAAGCCGACGGCGAATACCGTCGTCGCTGACCTCACAAAGGCCCGTCTCGGTGCTGCAGAGGATCATCAGCTGCAATCCTTCGTCGATATAATCTTTCTTTTCGACGCAGAGCATATAGTCGCCGGCGGTTTTGTGGGCTTCCCACTCAAGCTCGTAAAGTGTTGGGTTAAAGATACTTAACGGATTAACATCAGCGTTCGAAAGGCTCTCGATCGTCTGTGCGAAATCGTATGCGTGACGGCCCTCGTGAACGAAAGTTCCTTCGCAGCCGCGCTGTCCACCAGTATCGATCGTCTCCTCGGCGATGGCAATGTATATCTCGCCAAGAGCTTCGCGAAGAGTCAGGCGTTCGCCTGCGATCTTTTCATTCGTTGCGGCCGAGTCGATGACGCCCGTTATCCCTGAAGCATTGATCTCACTGACCGGCTGCACTCGCACAAGCATCTTCGACTCGATGATCTCGTGCATCATGTGCCGGTGAAATTCGTTGCCGTTCGCGATGATGGCCTCAAACGCATCCTCGACCGATTGGCGATATTTCTTAGTGATGCCTCGTTCAAATCTCATAAGGAACTTCCGCGTTTGGGGACACCTAAGAGAAATTGACCACAGATAAACACAGACCCTAATACTGCTCTGACCTATCCGTGTTCATCCGCGTTCATCTGTGGTTAAATTATTCTCCGTGCCTCCGCGTTTCGCCGGTTCAAACCACTTTTCCAAACCCGCACCAGCTATTCTCGTTATGCCACGTGATCTCGACGTCCTCAGCATTTATTTCTTTCCACCATTCGGCGAAGTCTCCCTTTGAGATATAAAACGCCGTCGGGGCTACGAGGTGATCAAAGACAATATTGTGTTGCTCACGCCAGCCGAATGTGCCCAGGTGATTGAGGTATTCGTTGTAAAAGAGCTTATTCGCAACAGGTTTGGCGAAGGTATTCAAAGGGCGATAAAGGAGCTTAGTCCCGAGAAAGACGCCGAGCGTCGGGAGCTTTGAAAGTTGATACAAGACCGGCTGCGAGATTTGCGACGTGAAGCTCTCACGAACCGGATTAACGTATCGGGTGATCCACTCGTTGTTTTCGGCGCCGTAAACCCATGCCGAGATGTGGCCGCCTTTTTTGACCTTGCCGGCGAGCGAGAGAAACGCGCCTTTCGGGTCCGGCGTGTGGTGGAGGACACCGACGCTGAAGGCGTGGTCGAACGCCTTTTTGAGCGGCAGCTTGAATATATCGCACTGCACGATATGTGCGTTCGGCAGATGGCGTGTAAGTGCAAACGCCGACTCGACACCGTCGCCGAGGTCTATGCCGACGACATCCGCGGCTTCCCATTCAGCGGCGAGTTTCGTGTGGCGTCCCTTGCCGCAGCCGCCCTCAAGCACGACCTTGCCCTCAAAAAAATCCGGCTTAACCGGCTTCAACCAGCCGAGAAACTGAGCGTTGTACTTCGGGTCTTCCTGCGTGAAATTGGTCCACTGCCAGCCGAAATTCTCCGCTGTCGCGGCCTTGTCTTCGTCGATCTTGCCTAGATCGACAAAACGCGGCACACCCCGTACCACCTTGTATTCGCGAGTGCATTTTTTGCAGGTCAGCACGCCCTCGATGATCTCTTTGTCGTCGTACTTACTTGCGTACGCCAGCAAAATATCACCGCCGCATGTCGGGCATGCCAATAGATCTAGCAGTCTCTCTTTCATTAATAATTAACAGGGATGAAACGGATAAAGGGGATTTGATAAATTCGCCGATCCATCTTATCCCTTTTATCCCTGTTGAAATTTCTTCTTAAATTCTTGGTAGTCGCGAAATGGAAACGGCTGGCGCCAGTTGAATTCGAATTCATCCGTATCGCGGTCTTCGTAGAGCTGTTCAAATGTCGTCGCGAACGCTAAACACACATCGTGCACGGTACCCGTGTGCGAAAACACGAGTTCACGCTCCGTCGAATCGCGTTCCTCGGTTGGATACTGCCATATCTCGATAGTTACTACGCCGCCGCTGCGGAGAAACCGAAAGTCAAATTCCTCGGGATCGCGATTCCATTTGAGTGTGTATTCATTCTCTTGCGTCGACAGATCGGCGAGCTTTGTCAGTATCTGCATCAGTTCGGGCAAGGCCGACGCATGCGGAGCGTGCGCCGTCGTCGTATGGAATTCGTTCGCGCCGTCTTCGAAGCCGATCGACATCCAACCGCACTGCGGGCTGTTAAAGCTGACTTCCAATGTAGCTGCCATATGCTCCTTTTAATTGTAAATTGTAAATTGGGCAATTGTTAATTGGCAGAACAATTTCTTCCCAATTAACAATCAACGATCAACGATTTACAATTGGTTCAAGCATGCGGCAGTATCACGATCTACTCAAATACATTCTCGCAAACGGCACTCGGCACGAAGACCGGACAGGTACGGGCACGATCTCTACATTCGGCTATCAAACCCGTTTCAACTTGCGCGAGGGGTTTCCGATAGTGACGACAAAGCGTGTACCGTTTCGCTGGGTGGCTGAGGAATTGTTCTGGTTTCTGAGTGGCTCGACGGATGAGAAAGACCTCGACGCTCGCGGCGTCGATATCTGGGCGGAATGGGCGACCCTGGATCAGACCGCAAGATTCGGCCGCAAAGAGGGCGATCTCGGGCCGGTTTATGGATATCTTTGGCGTTCGTTCGGCGGTGAATATCCAAAGATGAACGGCGTCGATCAGATCGCGAGATTGATCAGAGAGATCTCAGAAAATCCCAATTCACGCCGGCTCTTGGTGAGCGGGTGGGACCCAAGAGTTTGTGACGATGTCGCTCTGCCCCCGTGCCATACGCTGTTTCAATTCAAAGTCGAGAGCAAGGAAACGGACTCTAACCAAGATTCGGATCCGAAATCAGAGATCCAAAATCCAAAATCAGTGTTGCACTGCCAGCTTTACCAACGCTCGGCCGATGCGTTTCTCGGCGTGCCGTTCAATATTTCGAGTTATGCGTTAATGACACATCTAGTGGCGCACGTTTGCGGCCTTGAGGTAGGCGATTTCATCCATACGTTCGGCGATCTGCACATCTACAGCAATCACCTCGACCAGGTCGACGAATTGCTCTCACGCGAGCCGATGCCGTTGCCGACATTGGCATTTGTCGATGCCGATTCGCTGACGGGCCTGGACGGGCTGCTCAATTTCAAGTTTGAGAATCTGAAGCTAGATAACTACCAGTCCTGGGGAAAGATCGCGGCTCCAGTAGCCGTATAAACCTTCCTATTTGACCGTTAGGGTCGTCTTTGCGAAGTACTCGGTAAAATTGCCGTTGTGTACCAGCGATTCCCGTTTATACCAGTTGATCACATAGATGGTGTAGGTACCGGCCGGGAGCCGGAAATTGTCGCCGACCGTGGCATATTTGCGGTTCTTTTCGCCGATCTGCTGCTGATACTCGTTAACAAATGCGACATCCTTTCCGTCCGGCCCCTGTTTATGGAAAACGAATCCGATAAACTCCACATTCACAGGTGTAGAATTTACAAAAAGGAGATTGAAATTAGTGTTGGCTGCCCATTGGTCCGATTCGCCGACACATTTCCAATCGTCGTCTATCTCCTTACAAACACTTACCTTTCCGCTTACGGCCTGGCCCGACACAGCGGGCTTTTCCTGTGCGAAAGCAGGTAAGAACATACAACAGATCATCAATACCGTAATCAATACGGATCTGACGGCAAATAATCGCTTCATTTG
>CAYSMU010000361.1:0-3956 GCA_964432145.1 uncultured Chloracidobacterium sp. | reverse complement strand
GGGCGTATGGAGCACCTTGAGCGAACCGCCGTCAAATTCGAGTTCCATATCGTCGGTCAGAGGTAAGAACTCGCCGTCCGCAAGCGAGTCCGTCAATAGGCTTATGTCTTCGTATAAAGACCGCATCTCGTCAAATATTTCGGCGGGGACGCCAGACCGGACCATCAATTGGCGATGCTCCTCATGAGCAAGTCGGCCAAAGAGGTGGCCGGTCTCCCATTCGTGGATGAGGACTTCAGCGTCCTTCGCCTCATCCCGAACCCTCTTTGCCAATCCGCAATGATCTTCGTGTGCGTGAGTGAGCACGATTCGGCGGACGTCCGAAAAATTGACACCGTTAGCAGCAAGCCTTTCGCGCAGAGCTTTCGCGGCAGCGTCAGTTTTCGGCCCGACATCTATCAACGTGACCGGATCTTCTTTGATCAGATAGACATTGACGTCGCCGACATAAAATGGCGTCGGTATAGATATTGGAACGATTTTCATAAGACCTTAAATCGCGGGCTGCCTAGAATTAGATATTAGCAGAACCGCTGGCAGCCGCGTGATCCGACCAAATGAATGACCCATTTTCGCCCCCGTCGCTTCAATCTCTATAATGAAACAAAGTGAAAGCACCACAAGTATTATTGGCCAACCCAATTTTCACGACGGCACTGTGACAAAAATATTACATTTTTGCTTGCCTTATGTCGGGTTTTGGGGTACAAAATTGACAGCATTCAGTTCTGTTTAAATATTTGTCGGACAATAACCTGGCTTGTCGACGCTCGCAATTGGCTCTCTCCTGGTTTGATAAAGGCACAATTGATTGAGTTGAGACCGGTTTCCCCAAAGTTCCGGCCGATATTTCGAAAGTTTCATAACGTGCAAGGAGAATGAAAATGAGAGTATTTATGTCCAAAATGTCCGCTCGAGCTGCCAAGATAGTAGTTCTTGCAGCGGCAACGCTCGTATTTAGTGTTTCGGCTATGGCCCAGGCACAGGCCACGGCGGCCGATCTCGGGGGAACGGTCACCGATCCTTCGGGGGCAGTCGTCGCCGGAGCGACGGTTACCGCAAAGGGTGTCGGCACGGGTATATCTCGTACGGCGACGACCGATGCTGACGGCTTTTTCAAGATAGTCGGCCTTCCTCCGGG
Organism: uncultured Chloracidobacterium sp.; assembly: GCA_964432145.1. Lineage (GTDB taxonomy): Bacteria > Acidobacteriota > Blastocatellia > Pyrinomonadales > Pyrinomonadaceae > OLB17. The sequence goes on along the minus strand of CAYSMU010000361.1, from coordinate 2,815 downwards.
AGAATACGAGATCTCGACCGAGGCGAAAAGCTTCAAGAAGAGCGTTGTTGCGGGCGTACGGCTTACCGTCGGCCAGAGCGCAAACGTCACGATCAAGTTAGATGTTGGCGAGGCAACCGCCATTGTCAATGTCTCAGCCGATGATGTCCAGCTAGTCGAAACCAGTCGGACCACGGTCGCGAATACGATCGATCAGGTCCGGATCAGCGGCTTGCCGATCAATGAGCGCAGTGCGACTGGATTTGCTCTCACACTATCGACCGTCGGCCGTGACAATGGACGCCCGGTCGGTCCGGCACCGACATCAGGACTGAATATTGGCGGGCAGCGCGGACGTTCGACACTCGTCCAGGTTGACGGAGCCGACTTTACTGATAACTCGGTCAACGCGGCTCGCTCGACAGTTTCGCAGGAAGCGGTTCAGGAATACCAGGTCACAACAAACTCCTACATGCCTGAATTCGGACGCGCAACAGGCGGTATCGTCAATGTCGTCACAAAGCGCGGAACCGATAACCTCAACGGCAATGTGTTTGGCTTCATTCGCCACAAATCGATCCAGTCGCGAAACGCGTTTGCCCCGGTCATTGATGGCGATCCGAACAAGAAGCCAGGCTACACACGCGCGCAATATGGATTTACCGTCGGCGGTCCGATAAAGCAGGGCCGCACATATTTCTTTGGCTCGTTCGAACAAAGGCGCCGTCAGGAATCGGGCTTCTTTACCGGTGACATTATCGGCGGAGCGACCTCGAGCATCTCGATCGGAGCCCCCTTCCTCCCCTTCACTAACAACTACACAGGACTGACTCCGGCACAGGTCACGTATGTGCAGGGCGAACTCGCCTCAGGCGTACCAGCCCGTATTTCGGCCGCCATCAGCTACGCGACGCTGGCCTCGGCAGGTACGCAAACCGCCCTTAACGGAACGAGCACGCTGATCAGCCCAGGCGGAGCCATTACCGCCGGCACCGTGATAGGGCCAAGATTCTTCCTGTCGGGAGCTCCGGTTCCGCTTACGAGAAATTCTGATGGCCAGTACATAGCGTTTCGTCCGCTCAACCAGTTAGCAAAGGTCTTTCCGATCGCAGACGCGACCACTTATACATCCTTCCGCATTGACCATGCCGCTAACGCAAACAACCAGTTGAGCTTCCGTTTCGGCTATAACCCAAGCAAGATCAGCGGCATTCAGGACGAATCGCAGAACCAAACGCTCGGACAGAACGACTATTCACGCACCGGTATACAGGATCTGAAAGACACTTCGTTTGGTGCGTCGTGGACGAGCATCTTGCCCCGCAACATGGTGAACGAGTTCTACTATAATTTCGGCCGCAGGAAAGCAAAATTCGATTCCCAGATCCCGAGCGTTGCCCTTCAGATCGCCGGCACCGGCTTTATCGGCTCTAACCCGTTTTCACCCGTCGACCGTACTGAGGACCGCAATCAGATCCGCGACAACATTACCTGGGTAAAGGGTCACCATACGATGAAATTCGGCGCCGATTTTAACTGGATCAATGGTGATGCCAACTTTGAACTGAACTTCCCGGCATTATTCAATTTCAGTCAACAGTCCTGCAGCGGCTTGATAGCAGGATGTACCGGCCCGGCGTTCACGGCTATCCAGGCCTACGGACTCGGATTCCCGAGTGTTTTCATTCAGGGTTTTGGCGACCCGAAGAGTTCGCTTAAGAACAAGCCGATCGCATTCTTCGGTCAGGACACATGGAAGGCGACGAAGCGATTCACGGTCAACTTCGGTGTTCGTTACGACTACGAGTTTACCGAGCAGTTTGCCCCGTCACCATTTACCGACCCGCTTACGGGCATTACCCTTACCGCGAGCGACATCCAGACAGCTCAGGATGCCTTGAACGTAACGCAGGGTTTCCCTCGCGACAAGAATAACTGGGCACCACGCCTCGGCTTTGCCCTCGACCTGAAGGGCGACGGCAAGACTGTCATTCGCGGAGCAGGCGGCATCTTTTACGATCACCCGCTGCTCGCCGTTTCGTTCAACTCGAATATTGCGGACGGCTCACAGCAACAGCAGGCGACGCTGCTCCCGATCGGCGGCCCTTCGCCGACAGGGTTGTTGAATGCTTTTCAGGTAATGCACGGCACGGTGTGCGGAGTATCGGGTTCGAATGCTGCAATCTGCGGAGCATCTGTTACTCAGGCGATCGCACCTTCGGCTGTCTATCAATATGGCCGTATGCGGTTCGATCCGAGTAAGTTCACCGGTTTTGGCCCGATCCTGCCATTTACGCTGCACGTAAGCAAGGATTTCGAGTATCCGATGGCCTTCCAGGGCAACCTCTCGATCGAGCGGATGATAGGCCGCGATATGTCGATATCGGCTAGCTACATTAATGTGACCGCACGACACCTCGCCCACCCGCAGGACGTAAATCCGGTCAATCAGCAGGCGTTGATCGACAATTTCCGTCGGTTCACGGCAAATAATCCGGTCGCTTGCGGGCCAAATCCTTGCCCCGCGACCGGTCGTGCCCCGACAAGCCTGAGCGAAGCAGCGTTCTTCTCGCTGCCAACGGCGAGCAATGCTCTATACACGGTTGTCGTTCCCGGGTTTGTAGCGATCAACAACACGACCGGACTACGAATCGTAAGCCCGATCGCGGCGGATTTCTTCCGCAAGCTTGGGCCGAACTACTTCTTCGTGCGGGCGTTGACCGGCCTAAGCAAGACGACGTTCGACACTCTGCTCGCGGGCTCTCTGCGTGCTCCGGGACCGATCAATCCGTATGCGGACGTTAATGCTCAGATGTCGGACGGCAACTCGTCGTAC
>CAYSMU010000360.1:0-3978 GCA_964432145.1 uncultured Chloracidobacterium sp. | reverse complement strand
TGGTAATTCCTTAGTTTTCGCTCTCAAGCATTTTTTTTGCTTCCACGAGTTCTAACTTGTGCTCTTCCGAAAGCACCGGATAGTGCAGATCCAGAGATTCGAGCTTTCTGACGATCACCTCGGAGACGGCCAGTCGCGTGAACCATTTCTTGTCAGCGGGGATTACGTACCAGGGTGACTTTTCGGTCGATGTCGCTTCCATCGCTTCCTCGTAGCATTTCATGTAGTCATCCCAGAGGGCACGCTCTTTGACATCGCCCATCGAGAATTTCCAGTTCTTTTCAGGCTGGTCGATCCGTTCGAGGAAACGTTTTTTCTGTTCATCTCTTGAGACATTCAGAAAGAACTTGATGACATGAACGCCGTTCTCATAAAGATGATCTTCCCAATCGCGGATGTGCTTGAACCGCTTCTTCCAGACGTCCTTGTCCGCTTTTATGTTCGCCGGGAGCTGCTGCCCCTGCAAAATGCCGCTGTGGACACGCACAACCAGAACTTCCTCATAATGCGAGCGATTGAAAATTCCGATCTTGCCGCGTTCCGGCAACGCCTTTTGGCAACGCCATAGGTAGTCGTGATCAAGCTCTTCGCTCGAAGGCTGTTTGAAGGAAACTACGTGACAGCCCTGGGGATTCACGCCTGACATTACATGCTCGATGGCACCGTCTTTGCCTGCGGCGTCCATCGCTTGAAAAATGACGAGAAGTGAGTAAACATCCTGTGCATAGAGAATGTCCTGGAGTTCGGCCATTCGTTTGACGTTCTTTTGAAGGTCCTCGACCGCTTCGTCCTTGTCGTGGTAATCGCCCGAGTAATCGGTCGGGTGGTCTTTGAGGTCGAGCTTTGAGCCTTCCCTAACGAGGAATTTTTCGGTTTTCATATTTTTTTCCCGCGAAAGACACGAATATCACGAACGAAATGAAAAAGCTATCTATACTGTTGATTTTGATATCGGCTGCGGTCTGTTCCGCACAGCCTCGACTCGTGCCTGCTCAGATCGCTCTGAAGAACGGCAAATCGTTCACGCTCAACCTTGCGGACGGATTTGAGATCATACCTGCGATGGAAGGATTGAAACGCGTCCGATTCTTCGCCAAGTCACCGGATGGTCGGATCTTCGTCACCGATATGTATAACCTGACCGACAACAAACACGGCACGGTTTACATACTCGACGAATGGGATGGAGCAAAGGGCAAATTCGCTCGCGTCATTCCGTACATGACGAACCTTCGCAATCCGAACAGCTGCCAGTTCCATCGCGACGCGGACGGCCAGGACTGGTTCTATCTGGCGGAGACGCATCAGCTTACACGTCGAAAGTTCACTTCCGGCGAGACCAAACCGACCGATACCAAACCGCAGGTGCTCGCCACCTTTCCCGACTACGGCCTGAGCTATAAATACGGCGGCTGGCATCTGACGCGAACGATATCATTCTCGCCGGGCGGCAAACTATACGTCTCGGTCGGCTCAAGCTGCAATGTCTGCGTCGAAAAAGAGAAGATCCGGGCAAGCATCATCGAAATGAACCCTGACGGTACGGACAAGCGTGAACTTGCTCGCGGGCTTCGCAACGCCGTCGGCCTGAGGGCGATCGGAAATTTTGTTTTTGCCACCAATCAGGGCTCGGACCACCTCGGCCTGCAGAAGCCGGACGAAACGTTTTACGCCCTCAAGGACGGGGCCGATTATGGTTGGCCGTACTGCCATTCGTCAGGTGGCAAGATATTTGCCGACCCCAAGTTCAAACGCCCGGGCCAATGCTCGAACGTACCGGCCCCGTATGCCTACTTCCCTGCGCGTTCGTCTGCCCTGGGATTCGATTATTTCGACGACGCCGACGCAGTTCCGGCGATCAAGGATGCGTTTCTCGTTTCGCTGCACGGCTCCACAAACAAGGCTATCGGCCACGGCTACAAGGTAGTTATCATGCGAAAGGGCGAGAAGCTGCAGGACTTTATCACCGGCTTTCTGCGAAAAGGTAAAGTCGTTGGCCGGCCGTGCGACATAATGAAGATCGGCCCCAATTCATTTCTATTGACCGACGACTATTCGGGCATCATTTACCTCATCAGGCCCAAAGGCTCCGTGACGCAGATCGAATAGAAAACAGATTTTGTTTTGTAACCAAATCTGTTACGATTATGATTTGCTGAGGCAAGTGCTATGAACATCGGCATAACGGTCTATCCAACATATGGCGGCAGCGGCATCGTCGGTTCTGAGCTGGGCCGCGATCTCGCTGAGCGCGGGCATAACGTGCATTTCATCTCGTCGGTTCTGCCGACCCGGCTGACAGAGCTTAACGAGCGCATACATTTCCACGAGGTCGAAATGATGTCGTATCCGCTCTTCGAACATCAACCTTACGATCTTGCCCTCGCGACCAAAATGGCGACGGTCGCTCGTGCCGAAAAGCTCGACTTGCTCCACGTCCATTACGCGATACCGCACTCGATCTCGGCGATCCTCGCTCGCGAATCGATCAAGCAAAAGCGTTATGTTCCCGTCATTACAACGCTGCACGGAACCGACATTACGCTCGTCGGCGCCGACCGTTCATATCTGCCGATCACGCGATACGGCCTGCAGCAATCGGACGGCGTGACCGCGGTATCGAAGTTTCTCAAACAGGCGACTATCGAGACTTTCGATTTTGATGAGATCGAGGTCATTCCGAATTTTATTTGCCCGAACCATTATCTTCGGCTGCCCGATTCCCCGCTGCGTAAAGAGCTTGCTCCGGACGGCGAGCGGCTGCTGGTTCACGTTTCGAATTTCCGACACGTAAAACGCCCTGTCGATTGTGTCGAGATACTTGCTAAGGTCCGTGCTGCCGGCGAGAACGCAAAGCTCATTCTGGTCGGAGACGGGCCCGAAGTTTCTGCGGTACTTTACCGTGCCGAGCAGCTCGACGTTGCCGACAATTGTGTTTTTGTTGGCAAGCAGGCAAATATCTCTGATTACCTGGGGATCGCGGATGTGTTCCTTCTGCCTTCAGAGCTGGAATCTTTCGGCCTTGCGGCTCTCGAAGCTCAAGCCTGTGAGGTTCCGGTGATCGCGACACGCATTGGCGGCATTCCCGAGGTTGTTAACGAAGGCGAAAGCGGATTCCTGAGCGATGTCGGCGACGTCGAAAAGATGGGGGCCGACACGCTGAGATTGCTCCGAGATGAGGAGCTTCGCCGGAGTTTTGGCGAAAAGGGCCGCGAGCTTGCGGTGCAGCGGTATTCAACGTCTAAGATAATTCCGCAGTACATTGCCTTTTACGAAAAGATAGTGAAAAAAGCAAAGTCGGCCGCCGCGTAAGTGCCAAGCATATGCTCAAGCGATACATGCACAAACGCGAACGTCACCTGGCGATGTTGAACGACAATCGCTCGAGGCAAACGTTTGGCTGGGGCACGGAGTTTGTGGTCGATGGCGTGAACGGCGACGATCCTAGAAAGGTGCTGGCCGATCTTTCGTCTCGCGTCATCGCCGGGAGCGATGAATATTTCGCGTCGCCCGAGGTCGAATATACCCTCGAGGAGAGGCTTTATCCTTCGGCCGGCTCGTTGAGTGCTGAGGAGCTGAAGGCCCCGGTCGCACAGGTCGAGGTACCGGTTCTTTCGTGGCAGAGTGCGGTTGAGACGGCTGACGAGCAAAATAACACTGCGGTCGCGACATACTTCCCGCACCAGGACAAGCGCTCGGCGGTGATCATCCTGCCGCATTGGAACGCTAAGGCAGGTACGTATTTTGACCTCGCAAAATTCTTTAATAAGGTCGGCTTGTCCGCGCTCCGCCTAACGCTTCCCTACCACGAGGAACGAATGCCGCCTGAACTCGAGCGGGCTGATCACCTCGTGTCGCCGAACATCGGTCGTTCGCTCCAATCGATCAGGCAAGCTGTTCTCGATACGCGAGCCGCGATCCGCTGGCTCAAAATGCAGGGATACGAACGCGTCGGCATCGTGGGAACCAGCATTGGTT
>CAYSMU010000359.1:0-3995 GCA_964432145.1 uncultured Chloracidobacterium sp. | reverse complement strand
CTTCGTTCATTCCGCATATTCCAACTTACAGCACTGGTTTGCCTGGGGCTTTTCTTTGCGGCCTGCTCATCGACCTCGTCGTTCCTGGCCAAGGGTGAGGAGTACCTGCAAAAGAGAAAATTCCACGATGCGTTGATGCAGTTCCGATCGGCAGCCGATTCGGACCCGGCTTCTGCTCCTGCACATTGGGGACTTGCTCGCGCTTACGAGAGTCTTGGACAGTTTAACGACACTCTTGAGGAACTTCGAAAGGTGGTCGAACTTGACGGGGCGAATCTGGATGCAAAGGCCAAACTCGGCAATTACTTTCTTCTCGTGCAGCCCCCGATGATCGCTGAGACCGAGACGATACGTAACGAGATCATCGCTGCTGACCCAAACTTCATCGAAGCTCATATTCTTACAGCTTCGATCATGGCCGCACAGGGCAAGCCCGATGCGGAGGTTGTTGCCGCTGTGAACAGGGCGATAGATCTCGACCCGAAGCGAATTCAGTCCTACATCAGCCTTCAGCGGCTTTATATGACTCGAGAGAACGCGACTGAGGCTGAGGCCGCGATCAGGCGTGGTATCGCGGCGAATCCGGAAGCGACTGCGGGCTACACGGAGTATGGCCGATTTTTGATGTACTCGGCACGCGATAACGAGGCCGAGGCCCAGTTTAAGAAGGCCGTCGAAATGAATCCCGCGAGCATTGAGGCTCGTGAGGCGATCGCCGAGTTCTTTGTCACAAGCCGGCAACTGGCGAGAGCCGAACAGGCATACCTTGAACTTGTCAGCGTTCAGGAGAATAGCCCTGAAAGCCGACTTGTACTTGCTGATTTTTACTCAAAGGTAAACCGCGAGGATGAGGCGATCAGCACGCTTCAACAAATAATATCAGACGTGCCGGAATATGTTCTCGCACGATACCGCATTGGACGTATCTATCTGGACCGTCGCGAGACTGCCAAGGTAAATGAACAACTTGAGGCCCTATTTTCGATCAACGACACCGATGTCGAGGCGTTAATGCTGCGGGCGCGGCTTCGCATGCAGGAAAACAAGGGCGAAGAGGCGATAAACGATATCGAGGAAATCCTTAAAAAGCAGTCGAGTTCGCGAGAAGCACTGTTTCTGATGGCCCAGGCCCGCCTTTCTCTGGGACAGGTCGATCAGGCGAACGCCTTTATTGCCGATCTCGCGAGGTATCATCCGAACTACCTAAGGACCGGACTGTTGAAGATCCAGGCAGCCGTTTCGACAGGTGACCAGCAAGCAGCTCTCAAGCTGTCGAACGAACTGATCGATAGGGCAAACGCCGCAATACCGGGCACGGAGAATGATCCACAGTCGATCGCCGACCTTCGCCTGCGGGGGGTGTCTGCCCGGGGACTTGCATATCTCGAACTCGGCAAACTGGCGGAAGCCAAGTGGGACCTCAGCGAGGTTGCAAGGCTTTCACCGCGGTCTTCATCAGCTCTCGTGAGCTTTGCAAAGGTATTTGTTGCCGAACGCCAATACGAAACGGCTTTGGGACACTATGAGAAGGCGTTAACGCTGGATCCACAGAACTTCGACGCGATCACGGGAATCGTAAACACCTGCGTCACGATGGGCAATGCTCAAAAGGCTCATGTAAGGATAGCTGATCTGATCGCGGCGAGTTCCGGACGGGCCGACGTCATCGCCGCTCTACGATATCTGAACGCCACCGTGTTTACCTCCGAAAAAAATCTCGCTGCGGCGGAATCCGAACTGATCGCGGCTATCGAACTCGATCCGGAATATTTACCCGCATATAGTGCTTACGCAGGACTTCTCGTTGAGCAAAAGCGAACCGATGAGGCTGCGGCCCAGTACAGAAAGGTGCTGGAAAAGCGTCCATCAGCACAAACATTTACGATGCTCGGAATTGTGGAGGAAAGCCGAGGCAGTCTGACCGAGGCGGAAAAGGCCTACCGCGCGGCTCTTGAGATCTCGCCCGAGGCCGCGATAGCGGCAAACAATCTGGCGTGGTTACTCGCGGACAACCAAGGGAACCTTGATGAAGCGCTCCAACTCGCAAATTCAGCAGTAAGCAAAAATCAGACGGTCGCGGGCTTCTATGACACGCTTGGGTACGTTTATCTAAAGAAAGGCCTGGCCTCGCCTGCGGTGGAGCAGTTTAAGAAAGCCGTTGCTTTGGAAGAGGCAAGTGCCAAAAAGTCGGGGACCGAACCGAATCCCGGCTATCGTGTCCGGCTCGGAATGGCCTTAGCTAAGGCAGGAGATAAAACATCTGCTCGCCGCGAGGTCGAATCGTCGTTAAAGGCAGCCGAAACTCTTAGTCAGCGAGAGGTGAGCGATGCAAGGAGTTTGTTGGCCAACTTATAGCAGCCGGTCAGCACAAGGGAATGATGCCAGGGCTTTTTGAGATAGCAAACACAGGAACGGCTGAAGGGTTCATATTCTCTATTCCGGAATCCCTCGGAATGTTGGTCTTTGCGATCGCACTGGTGGCTACAGCGGTATTGATGAGGAAATTGATGAGCCGAGACCAATCGGAAAAGCGGGATGGCAAGGCGACAAAGAAAGCTTGAGAAGGTAACCGAAATGAGCGTTGAATTCAGACAAAGAAAACCCGGCGAGATAGCCGCCATGCTCAAGAGGCAGAAATGGCTCATCCTTTTGCCTATGATCACGCTGACGGTGGCGATCGGTTATGTCGTTTACAAACTGCCCAGCATCTACGAATCAACATCGCTTTTGACCGTTAAGCCGCCGACCATTTCGTCGAATCTGGTCGCCTCGCTCTCAAAAGAAGACCTTTCCCAGCGACTTCAAACCATTAATCAAGAAGTCTTGAGCCGGTCATCGCTTGAGCCTATGGTGCAAAAGTACGACCTTTACAAGGTCGAGCGACAGTCTGGAGTTCCAATGGAACTGATCATCGAAAAGATGTACAAGAACATCCGTGTCGATCTTGAAGAGACGGGCTACGACAAGGTCGCCGCATTTCGCATCCGCTATCGGGATCGCGATCCTCAGGCGGCACGCAACGTGACCGCCGAATTAGCGAGTAAATACGTTAACGCTCAGGTCCAGAACTCGGTCGAGATCGCTGAATCGACCAACGAACTCTTCGAGCGTCAGCTCAACGAGAAGAAAACCGCTCTCGATGATCTGGAAAAGCAGCGACTCGACATTATGATGCAGAACGTTTCGACACTTCCAGAGTCGGAGCAGGCATTGGTCGGCCAACTCCAGGGTCTTCGCCAGCGTGACGATACGATCACAAAAGAAAAACAGACTCTCTTCAATGAGAAGGGCCGCTTGAGTGATGCGATCGCCTCGAATAACCGCCAGATGAGGCTGATCGAGGATTTCGGCGAAAAGGAAACGCAGGATACCGCCCGGGCTGCATCGCAGATCGAGGACACGCCGGCCTACGGCGAGTTAATGAAACGCCGAGCCGACCTTAATTCCCAACTGGACAATCTCTTGAAGGTCTATAAAGAAAAGCATCCTGCTGTTGTCGCAAAGCAGAGTGAGATCGCACGGGTCAATGAGGAATTTGAGAATCTTAAGAAGAGCGCCGACAAGCGTGTGGCGGTTGCTACGCAGGCGACGGGCCGCAAGGCCGAGCTTCAGAAAAAGAACCTTGAGCTCGAGAATCAGCGGATCCAGTCTCAGATCGGTCAGATCGAGCAGCAAATCGCCCAGAAAGACATTGACCGTCAACAGAATGCTGCCCAGGTTGCTTCCCTTGAAGCCCGGATAAACGCCATTCCGAACGTAAAAGTGGCACTCGAAGCCGTAAATGCCCGGTACGAGTCAGCTAAGGCCACCTACAACGAGATCCTGAAGAAGAAAAACGACGCTGAGACGGTAGTCGGTGTGGAAACGAACGCTCAGGGCGAAACGATCCGGGTTCAGGATCCGGCAAATGTTCCACAATCGCCGGTCGCACCGAAGCGCTTTCTTCTGACGCTGATCGGTTCAGGCATTGGGTTATTCGTGGGTCTGCTTCTCGG
>CAYSMU010000358.1:0-4009 GCA_964432145.1 uncultured Chloracidobacterium sp. | reverse complement strand
GACGGAGGCGGCAGTCGCTGGCCCGACCGCAGGAACGGGCGACGGGGCGTTGTTTCACTCTGGCGGACTGCCAAGATATTGCTACATGGCGTCAAACCACTATGTCGCCACTGCTGCGACGACGCGGGTAGTTGGCGAGACACGCTACTGGCTGGATCAAAGTCACCTGACACATGCCTTTATGCAGTGCGAGGCCGCGAGAGTCTTTGAGAACGATGTTTCCGGACGCTTTCTCACGACGTCTGGCATCGTCGATGACGGTGGGGCCACGGCGACCCCGACAAATCGCGTTCCGTCGGATCCCCTCGCTCAGCTCGATGGCACCTTTGAGGTTGACAGCGGCTCCGTGGACTCGATCGCCCTCGGTGGCGGATCATTCAAGACTGGCGTCCGGACGCTGATCAATGAAAGTTCGTCGGTGCTGACGGATCGAATTGTAATGCTCGGAGGCAACCTCGACGGCGATCCTTCAAATGGCAAGGTCACATATCTCGCCGGCCACGACTACTCGACAGCCCTTCCGATCTCATCCAATCCGCAGACAAATGGCGTGAGGCTGTTCCTTAACACGATATTTGAATCCGGTTGTGCAGGTTCGGCGGTTCAAGACGATGTCGTCGTTACCAAATCAGCTCCGGCTTATAGCAACAACGGCCAGATCACTTACACCATCAATTATTCGAATCCGGGCCCGCTTCCGGTGGAGAACCTTAAACTGATCGACAGAGTTCCGGCCGGAACGACGTATTTGGCCGGCTCGGGCAGCCCTGCCCCGACGTCAACGGGCGGTGGTATATTGACATGGAATCTCCCGTCTTTGGCATCGGGTGCAAGCGGTTCGGTGACCTTTAAGGTTACTGCGGCAAGCGACGGCACTTACAGCAACGCCGCAACGATGGAATTTGCTCACATGACGGTTAACCGGGTCTCGTCGAATACGGTCACGACCGTTGTCGATACGATCGCTCCGACCGTTGATATTCCTGGGCCTCCGGTCAATCCAGCCTTCACTAATGACAATACGCCGACCTTTGCGTTCTCCGTAACCGGTTCACCGGTTGCGATAGAGTGTAGTTTGATGGTTGGCCTGGTGACGATTGCCACTGGCCCGTGTCCATCAATGAGCTATACACCGACTGGCTCCTTGTCAGATGGCGTCTATGTTCTTCGGGTCGTGGCGACCGACGCTGCCGGAAATTCCGGTGAAGACACTCATGTTTTTACGGTCGACACTATGCCGCCTGTCGTTACGATAACTTCAGGCCCGACCGGAACTACGAATGATTCGACACCGACCTTTGGATTTACGGTCTCAGCGGGCGGATCGCCGGTAAACGCTGAGTGCAGCGTCGATTCAGGTGCTTGGGTACCTTGCGTCTCGCCGTTTACTACAGCAACCTTGCCCGACGGCCCGCATATCCTTGCCGTAAGAGGTACTGACTCTGCAGGAAATATCGCCGTGGCGACGCGTTCGTTTATTGTAGTTACGGATTCGGACGGTGACGGCATCCCGGATAACCTCGACAATTGCCCGACGACGCCGAACGCCGACCAGCGCGACACCAATGGCGACGGTGTCGGCGATCTTTGCACCCCATTCCAATATGCGGCCGGCGGGCAATTCGTGATCGGCAACCTCGTCAATATGTCGAGCACATCGAATGTCTATTTCTGGGGCTCGCAATGGTCACAGAACAACCCAATGACCGGCGGGGCAGCACCGAATGCCTTTAAGGGATTCGAGAACGGTTTGGCGATGCCGACATGCGGAAGCATGTGGACAAGCCGCCCGGGCAACAGCACGCCTCCTCCCGCATCTGTGCCTGGGAACATGGCAGTTATCGTTTCGAGTGCGATCACCAAATCGGGCTCGACCATCTCAGGCAACGTAAAGAAGATCGTTGTGGTTCGGACGAATCCCGGCTATGGCCCGGCACCGGGAATGCCCGGCACCGGAAAAGTCATTGCCATTCTTTGTACTTCGCCATAACAGGCGTTCGTCAAACAGGCCAGAGCGGAGACTTAATGGTCTTCGCTCTGCAATTCTTCCTCTTCGCCGGCAGGCCTGGCAGGGCCGCCGCCGCGTCCTACTCCCAGATTGTCGTAATGCAGGATCGCGTTGAATAACAGCGAGAAGCTGCCGTGCGTCTGGTGACGCCACATCGGATTGTTGGCGAACATCACCACATGCCCCTTGCCGACCGGTACGTCCACGACCGCGGGCCGGTTGGCTAACTCCGAGCCGCCTGCGAGCATGCCGCTAGCGAGCAGGTCACGCTCAGCGGCAAATCTCAGAATGATCCTCGGCTGTGACGAAGCGGGCGGTTGAGGCTGTCCCTGACCGAGTCCGGCTCCGCCGCCTGCACCACCGCCGCCGGTCGGCGCGGGCTCAAGCGGCTTGCGGCCCTGCACGATGTCCGGATCCGAGACGGTTCCGCGTCCGGTCGGACGTCCGGCTGCTGCTCCGCCGCCGGGGCCACCACCACCACCGCCGCCGAAACCGCCGCCTCCGACCTGGAAGATCGGGGCCTGATTAAAGTAGACCGCCAGCGTCTCGTCATAGCCATAGGCGATCGGGCTGCGGCGGTCGGCAAACGTCGTGTTCAATATCGATCCGCGTGCCTGAAGCTGGTTCGAATCCTGGATCGCCACGCCGGACGCTATCCCAAAATCGATCGGTATCGACGCATTACCGCCGACGGTGACAAACAGACCGCCGCTCTCGATGAACTTCTGTAGATTAGCCACGCCCTGAATGCCCATTCCGCCGCGAATGTCGTCGGTCTGGTCGGGCGAGAGCCCCATGTTTGGCGTGAGTTCGCTCGATTTCCAAGGGATAGGAGCTTCGGAATCGCTGAATTTAGGCGTACCCCGAACGATCGTCTGTGCGTTTCCGCCGACCGGGCCGAAGATGATCACATCCCATTTGTCGCGAAGGTTCGCCGTGCGGCCGATCACCTGATCCGAAATGTAATCGTACGGGATGCCGAGCCGGTCGAGTTCGACGCGATACCAGCCTTCGTTTTGGGTGTTGATCCAGGTGTGGACAAGTGCGATGCGCGGTGTCGACACCGCGTGGTTCGCGACTTCAGGCATTTTATCAACCGCCGTGGCCGTCAGCCCGAGTTCGGTGACTTCCTTAGCGACGCGGGGACCGGCATCGGCCGGATTTCCCTCTGTCTTTATCAGATACGAACCCGCATTGAAGTTCTTGTCACCGACCTTAAATGCTGCCTGGGCGGCCGAGAATTTCACATCCTTCAAACGATACCTGAGCTGGGCTATCGCGCTCTCGCCGGTGTGGTTGACGACCCAGCCCGCCGAACCCGAACCGTCAACCTTGCCCGTGACCTTAGCGGGGCCGTTGATTATGGTCATCGCCGCGTCGAGTACCTTTTCGTCCTTAGCCCGGATGGTCTTGACGTTTCGAAGCGGGCCGAGCGTCCAGCCGGTATCGTCGTACGGCCGCGGGTCATTGACGTTGTAGTACTGCGTGTCAAGCAGCATATCGGCCATACGCGAATAAGGCTGGTCCATGCGAACGACATAGCTGCCGGCACCGAACTTGCCGTCCTTTGTTTCGATGTCGGAATTCAGTTTGTGCACCTCGACACCCTGCATCTTGAGCAGATTGACAAGGTCGGCAGCCTCGACCGGGCGGGTCTCGCTCGCGGGGAGCACGTATGCGGCCGGTCCTTCAGTCCTGGCCTTTGCCACGGAACGCTTGCTCTTGAGATAGAAGTTGCTAAGGAATTTGTCCTTGTTCTGCGATACGTAGTTCATCGCGAGCAGGATCGCGCTCTGCTGCATGTTGACGTTGTTGCGGAGCGACCACTTGACGCGAGCGAGAGGCGGATTGGGCCGGAACCAAGTGCGCTGGCTCTGTTCGCCAACGACGCGGTCCTGCGTGTCTGCGCCGCCGTTACCAAACGTCTCGTAAAACCGGCCGATCGAGTTGTGGCCGTTCGCGACGTAGAACATATAGTTCGGGGCCCAGCCGTCGTAAAAT
>CAYSMU010000357.1:0-4009 GCA_964432145.1 uncultured Chloracidobacterium sp. | reverse complement strand
TTCGTGAGTGCAAGAGAATTCTCCAATGTCTCTTATGCTTATCTTAATGCGCCCAGGACGGCACATCGGCCGTTCTCGCAATGTCCTTGTCTTGCTGACGGGAATTGGTCTTATTTGCCTGGTCCTCAGTTCCCAGACGTGGGGCCAAACGCAGATCAAGGTCTATCCGGCCGAACTGCGGATCGAAAAGGGCAAGACCGCCACCTTTACGGCGGTTCCCGTTGACCGTGACGGCGGCTATGTACCTGATCAGAAATTCACCTTTGCACGGCTGTCAGGATCGTCGACGACCGCATCTGTTCGGCGGAGTCCAGAGGGCAACACCGAATCGAATAATTCACGGTTCTCAAACAATCTGGCCGAGGTGACGGCGGGCGACGCGGGCATTGCGACTTTCATTGCCCGCCTGCCGGGCCTCGAAAGCCCGCCCGTCACGGTCAGAGTGATCGACCCTGCGGCACCGCCGCTTGCGCTGATAACCGGCGACAACGCGGGCACGAACACGGTCCGCGTAAGGGTCGGCGAGGCTGTAGAGGTCAGCGCTGAGGAGTCGTCCGGGACAGCCAATGTTGAATGGTTCTGGGGCGACGGCGACCGCACCGGCGGGCTTATTTCCGCGACGCACGCCTACCTTTTGGCCGGAACATATCAACTCCGTTTGAGGGTGACCAATCGACTCGGGGCCGCGTCCGAAACCGCGATCCTCGTGATCGTTGATGACTACGCTGCCCCGACGCGAACATTCACCGTAACCTCGATAGCCGAGCTGATAGCGGCATACGGCCAGTGCACCGGCGGCGAACATATAGTCATTCCTGCAGGAACGGTGCTTAGCGGGCAGGTCGAGCTGCCTCCCCGGACGTTTACTGACTTTGTCACGATCCGTTCGAGCGCAGCGATGCCCGATATGGCTGTGAGAGCCGATCCGCAGGCGGGTGGCTATGCCGTCTTTCGTGGGAGTTATCCGGGTGAGATACCGTTTATGATCAGGAATCGAGCGAGCAAGATCAGGCTTTCGGGGCTCAAGTTCGATCCGTTCCCGGGCAGCGATGACACGGTGCGAAACTACTATCTGCTGCAGATCGGCGAGGCTTTCGGCCAACAGTCCATTGCCGATAATCCATCACGCATCGTCATCGACCACTGTGTCGTTCGTCCGCCCGACAACATACAGGTAGTCCACGCTGTCCTCAATGACGGTTACAAGGTCTCGATCATTTCCTCGTGGCTGGGAAATATCAAGACCTACGGGGGCCAGGACAGTCAGGCAGTTTTCAGCCTGGACGGCCGCGGAGCTCATGTTTACAACAACACGCTTTTTGAAGCAGCCTCGGAAAGTGTGATCTATGGCGGCGGCGCCAATCGCGTCGATGGGCTCGTTCCGACGAATATCGAATTTCGACGCTGCCTATTCACCAAACCAGCCGAGTGGCGTCAGGCTCCTCCGAACAGTTCGGGTGACACGCTGAATGTCAAAAATCTGTTTGAAACCAAAAACGCGCGGCGAGTTTACTTCGAGGGTTCGATATTCAGTAACCACTGGGATGCCGGGCGGTCACAGTATTACGCCTTGGTCATTAAATCAACCGCCGACGTTCCGGGGGGCGATCAGGGAAGCCCCTGGGCCGTGAGCGAAGAGATAGTGTTTGAGAATAGTCGAATTTCGCACGTCAATGGGGGTATGTCCGCCGCTCGTGAGTTTGATCGGAACCGGATAGAATATGACCCGCTTAAACCACGAGACATCAGGCTGGTCAATACTCTGTTTGACGATCTGACCTTTGGCCGATGGGGCGAGACCAGGAGTTGGGCGTTTTACATTGGTGGAGTTGACGACCTATCGATGCGGCATGTCACGGTAGTCGATGCGATCGACATTCCCGACGAACAACGCGAGCTTTTGCTCTCGCTTAACTCGATCAGCTCGTATCGGGCCCAGATCGTCGATTCGATCCTGCCGCTGAACAATTACGGCATCCGCAATACCTGCGGTGAAGGTATTGCGGCTTTGAATGTAGGCACGTCGGGTTGGTTTGACCCTCTATCGGGCAGCAGTTGCGGCGCCATTGGCACTCCGGAGTTACCTTCATGGGATCTCCGGGGAAACGTCTTTCCGAAGCTAAGAACGCAGCCGGTCGGAGCGGTTTACCCGACAGGCAACGCATATCCCGCGGATTATTCCGAGGTAGGAATGGTTTTGTACAGGCGCTGCCGGCTCTCGTATCTTGAGGACGCCTGCGGAGCGACTCCCTCGGATTTCGCACTTCGCGATGACTCTCCATACCGCAATACGGCCTCCGACCTCAATGATCCGGGCATAAACGCCGGCCTCCTCGCCGAGCGGATCAGGTGTACTATGGATGGCGATACGAGAACCTGTTTCTCGGTGCCGCCACCAGTGCCGATCGGCGGATACGAAGGGGATCTGGCAATTCGCCCCTTTGGAGATGGCTCTATAACCCCGGCCGATGTCGCGTTAGTTCGAAGGATGGTGTCGGGCCTGGAGGTCCCAAGCCCCGGCAGCAACGAATTTCAGCGAGCTGACACGGCTCCATACGAAACTCGTGGTGACGGTGTCCTGACGGTCGCGGATATTATTCAGGCTCGTAACTATGCACTCAGGATCGATCCGCCGGCGCAGGCAGCCGGCCCGACGCAGCCGTTGGCCGGTACTCCAGCCATCAGGTACGGCGGTTTCAGCGTCGCAAGTGAAAACGGTAACGGAATAGTAGAGATCGATGCGGTTCGCGACGCAGCCGCATTCTCGTTGACGCTCGAGTACGACACCGCACGATTTCGAAAGGTTGAGGTTTCTTTGTCCGCAGATTTGATGGACAAGGCGGTCCTGACGGTTAACCATGACCGCGAACGAGGAATTTTGGCGTTAGTAGTCGATTCGGGCTCGGTTTTAGTTCATGGCGGCTCGAACATGCCGGTTCTGCAGATATCGTACGAAACGATCCAAATCGGCGACCTCGGGATAAAGGGATTCAAGATATCCGACCGGGTCGCAAAGCGTTCGCTCGCCGGGAAAGACGGATCTGTGGTGCCGATGATGTTGCCGCGTCCAGACGAAAACAAAAATGCCCTCGACCGATCGATAGTCAATGATCCGATCTGGCCTAAAGGCGAGGGCTATCCGCGTCGCATCAGAACTGGCTTTGCACTCGGATCATTCTGGTTCGGCCCATCGGAATAGGTCAGGATAGTCCCGCCAAATCCGATCGCCCAACCGCGTCCGGCCGCAAACAAGATCTTTTCGAGCTTATGGGTCACTTTCGAGGGCACGTCTTCCCAGTTTTTTCCGCCGTCGCGTGTGCGAACCAATATCCCGTT
The DNA here is from genome assembly GCA_964432145.1 of uncultured Chloracidobacterium sp. Taxonomy (GTDB): domain Bacteria; phylum Acidobacteriota; class Blastocatellia; order Pyrinomonadales; family Pyrinomonadaceae; genus OLB17. Next base: position 673 of record CAYSMU010000357.1, on the reverse strand, counting down.
ATCACCGACCGCCCAGCCGTTTGTCGCACTGGTGAAAAAAACATCGTTGAGATTAGCGGTAACCGTTGAGTCCTGTTGCCGCCAAAGCCGGCCGCCGCCACTGGTATGAAAGATCCTGCCCCGAGTACCGACGGCCCAACCGCCGCGGTCGCCGTAGAAGTAAACGGCATTGAATCTCGTGTCGGTATCACCAAGCAGAGTCGCCTTTTCCCACGTATAGCCGGAGTCCTCGGTAAATAGGATCGTCCCGCCTGTTCCGACGATCGCCCCGACCTTGTCATTGGCATATGCAGCATCGAGCAGAAGATAATGGATCGACGTCTGAGACTTTTTCCAACTCACGCCGTCCTCGTCGAGTTTGTAAAAGATGCCGGCCTCGCCGAAAGCAGCGCCAACGCCGTCCATGTTGAAGAAAAGCTTAGTCACTCGTTCGCGACCGCCGTCCTGAAACTCTACCTTTTCCCACGTTCGGCCGCCATCGGTCGTCCGGCGAAGGTACGACGTCGGATTATTACCGCGAGCATAGACATTTCGCTCGCAAAGCAGCCAGCCGTTCATTTCGTTAGCAAAGTAAACCTGAGTAATGGCGTCGGTAGTGAATTTCTTTCCCTGCGTCCACGTCGCTCCGCCATCTGTAGTCCAGTTGATAACGCCATCGGTTCCGACGATCCAG
>CAYSMU010000356.1:0-4023 GCA_964432145.1 uncultured Chloracidobacterium sp. | reverse complement strand
CTCGACCCAGGTCGTGTTCGTTCCGCGAACGGGATACGTTCGTGGGGAGTTTCCCGATCTGTAAACCTTGCCGAGCGCGACATCGCACAGGAACATGAACGTTCGCTGGTTTCGTGTCCCGCTTCGGTTCCAGAAGTCGGTGGCGTAATTCAGCGCCTTGGTGCTCTGGAGACTTGTGTAAATGCCGTTGCCGAACATCCGCCCCGTGCAGTGTGCGGCGTTGGCCGGCGGGATGACAAGGCCCGCCCGGAGTATGCTCAGCAGGTTCGACGCACGCGTGCCGTGCCACAGGTCATCGCGGACGTTGCCGAGCTTTTTAGCAGTCGCCTCGAATTTACGTTTCATCTCGACGATCTCGACCTCATAGAGCCGCGTCATCTGCAGCCCCGCGGCGGCCGGATGATGGTTCACGTTTCGTGTCTTGAAATAAAGCCCGCTGACCCTTCGAAAAGTCTCGCGTCCCTCGTCGGTGTAGTGCGGGACCTTGACCAGGCGGCATTCGAAAAGCTTTTTCTTCACCTCGGCCGGAGTGTCTTTCGCAAGCGCCGATTCGAGCGCGTCGAGTATCGCCGCCTCTTCCTGAAACTGCTCTTCGGTCGCGATCAGCGTCTCGGCCGGCGGTATCCTGACGCCGAAATCCTTGGGCACCAACTGGAAATAATCGCGAACGACCGACGCGCGTTTCGCCCTTTGCTTTCGTTTCAGCCCGTCGAGTCGCCGCAGTTCCCCGAGCAGGTCGCGTGCCGTGCTGATCGCATCCGGCGTCAGGATGCCGAGCGGTGTCGAGAAGGCGCCCGTTTTTGCGTTGTACTTGATATTTGTCGAATGTGTGATGTGGTGGATGTTGACGTCGACAAGATACTTGATCAATTCGCTCGTCACGGTATCGCCCGCGGCACCCTCGATCTGGTCGGCCGCAATTTGGGCGAGATGGTCCTTTTTGCCCCGCTGCATCGTGACTTCGACGTGGTTATCCAATACTACAGTGTCCTTGTAGCCTTTTCGCAGCTTTTCACGCCGCTTACGCTCAAGCTCGTTCTCGGCCGCAGCCTGTGTCGGAAATTTCTTCCCGCTCGTCGCTAGATTAGCCTCGTCCCGCACCCGCCCGAATCGCGTCTCAAAACTCCCGTCGTTGTAAGCGATGCCGATCCAGACCTTGTTGGAGTTCTCATCCGGATCGAAGTAGTTCATACGGTACTGCCTGACAATGGTACCGTTGCCGCCGCCGCTGAGTGCGGCCGTCGAACTCACCTGCACCCTGCGCCGGTGGCCGGCCCTCGGTACGATCTTGCCCAGCGACACCGACCCGCCGCCAAAAACGCTTCGTAAAAGGCCCCGTACACCGTCCGCGACCCTGGCCGTAAAAGTCTGCGGCAGCAAAAACCAACCGACGACGCCGACAACGATCACGACGAACACGCCGACCAAAACGACCCAAAACCCCGCCCCGACCGCCATCGTCGCCCGCGGCTGCGTCGCACCGGAGATCCCCGAGATCAGGCCGCGAATACCTCCGACCACAACTAGCCAGATGACGACCAGCTTTATTCCGCTTTTCAGGTTCATAGGAGCACCAACCTAACGCCCTTCCCGTCGGTCCGTCCGGGAACCGGACGATACGGTAATAGCCCACCGATCCATCGGTGGGGATCAATGGATAATATCCGCGACAAACGATCACCGGTCCCGTCGCGTCAGCAACGATCCATTGTAGCCGTGGGTGATAACCCACGATCTGACGGGTCCGGGAACCGGACGGCACGGTAATAGCCCACCGATTCATCGGTGGGGATCGATGAATAACAAGATCGAGTCCCTTAGGGACGACTGACAAATACGCGATCAATCAAACACGTAACGCGCGTCGTATCCGATTGAATGTGCTTCCAAAAACGAAATGAATTCTGTCTGAAAGTCCTTTTTCTTATGATGTTCGGCCTGATTGTTGATGTACTTGACTGTTCGCTCGACCTCGCCGATGCCTATCGAAAACGCCCCGTACCCTTCCTGCCATTGAAACAGTCGATGTTCGGGAAATTCGTCGTGGATCCACTTTGACGAACCGCCCTTGATCAATTGCATTGCGTGGGCGATATCCAGCATCTTGGGCAAGGACAAGAGCAGTTGGACATGATCGGCAACGCCGCCCGCGACTATCAACTTCATCTTATTCCTGCGCGCGATCCCGCCGATGTACGGGAACAAACGTTCCTGCAGGGCAGGCGTAATGAGAGGTCGCCGGTCCTTTTTACTGAAGACACAATGCATCAGTTGGCTCACATACGAATGGGGCATAACTGACCTCCTATTTTGTTTGGTGGATCCAGCCGTCCCTACGGGACTTCGGCGGCAATATTATACACAAACCCACCGATAAATCGGTGGGCTATTATCGGCGGTCCCTGCCGGGACCAGTTGGTAACAAACAAAAATTCGCTACGCGATATGGACGCCGTTCCCGTCGCATCAGCGACGGTTGAGTCAACGGCCGTTGGGCAATGCGTCCGGATTACGGCGGCGGGCGTGGGCGGCGGCGCGTGGGCACGGGCGGGCGGTTCTAAGGTCGAGGATGAGGACGCCGTCGCCATTGATGTCGGCGTCGTAGAACCGGACGGTGTGAGGCAGGTCGATGCGGAATTCGCGCGTCAGGCGATGGCCGCGAACGAGCTTTGCCCCGGAGCGGTTTGATCGGCGCAGCGGGTAGGCATTTGTGGCGTAGGGCGATGCCGGCCTGAGGCCGATACGCTGATTGACCTCGTCAAAGAGGATCACGACGGCCTTCGGCTCGTCCATCATCTGAAAGGTGATGCGGCTGAGGACAATATTGCCCATCGGGTTCATCGTCACATAGATGCCGGCATATTGCGGCATCACGTCGCCGCGGGGACATTCTTTCCAATTCGCTCTCATATCGCTTGCCTCCTGAAACTCATGGCACGATTTAACCAGAGCCGCGTTCGGATCGGAAGAACGATCCGCCGATAATGCAGCAAAACGCCGATAACGTCGCATTCCGCCGATAGGAGGGCTTTCAGCGCGAACGGCCGAATGAACGGTACGGTCAACGGCGGGGTTACGCGGTGCGATCAGAGCGCGCGGAGTATGATATTAACGCCGGGATCGGAACGCCGGAATGGACCGCGCAAAAGCGGTGACCCAGTGGCCGTTTTATGGTGACCCAGATGGGCATTCCCGGTGACCAGGACGGGTGTTTTTCGTCCGTTCCGCGATATCAGCGTTCTATTTGTGCAAGGCCGGCGGCGGCCATGAGGTTTGGCTGATAGGCAGGCTCGGAGTGGTCAAAGACCTCGTCGAGTTCGCGTTCGACCGAGCCGTGGCCGGCGGGGATCGCCTTGATCATCGGTTCGAACGAGCGGAAATCGTATAGCTGATTGTCCAGCAAGTGCGACCCCGTTACGTTGGTCAGCGCGGTCATCATCGTCGCTCGGATGAAGGGCGTTTCTTTCTCGAGGTCCGTGATCAGGCGTTTGACACGGGCTCGCTTCAGGTTCGGCTGCGAACCGCACAGGTTGCAGGGGATTATCGGGAACTTTTGCTCGTCCGAATAGGCCTGTATCTCTTTTTCCTGACAGTAAGCGAGCGGGCGGATGATCGTGTTGCGGCCGTCGTCGCTGCGAAGTATCGGCGGCATCGCCTTAAGCTGGCCGACGTAGAAAAGATTCATCAGAAAGGTCGCCAGGATGTCGTCCCCGTGGTGGCCGAGTGCGATCTTCGTACAGCCCATTTCGACGGCTGTTGTGTAGAGAATCCCGCGTCTTAGCCGTGAGCAGAGCGAGCAATAGGTCTTGCCCTCGGGGATGTGCGCCGTCACCACCGAGAATGTGTCTTCCTCGACGATGCGGTAGGGAACGCCGCGGGATTCGAGGTATTCGGGCAGGATGTGCTCGGGGAAATCTGGCTGCTTCTGGTCGAGATTGACCGCGACGATCTCAAATTTAACCGGCGCACGCCGTTGCACGTCGAGCAGCAGGTCGAGCAGCGTGTAGCTGTCCTTGCCGCCCG
>CAYSMU010000355.1:0-4024 GCA_964432145.1 uncultured Chloracidobacterium sp. | reverse complement strand
CCGTCGGCCAAAGCCCCATGCTTTCACCTGACGGGAAACGCATGGTCGTGAGAAGGATACAAGGCCAGATCGAAGGCGCCGCGGGCGGGGCGAACTCAAATATTTGGGTCGTGGATCTCGAAAAGGGGGGAACGGGGCTTAGATTGACTAATACGTTCAGTCAGATGCCCGTCTGGTCGCCGGACGGAACCCGCATCCTGCATAACGCCGGGAACAGCATCGTTGTGAGATCTGCCACCGGCTCTGGTGATGCGGAGACTCTGGTGCCGCGAACCGCTTTTCCCACGGCATGGTCGCCCGACGGTCGTTTCATCTTTTATACGGAACGCGGGGTCAAGACGCGGATGGATATCTGGGCGCTGCCGCTGTTCGGCGACAGAAAAGAATATCCGTTGTTGAATTCGGCGTTCGACGAGCAAAACCCGCAGCTTTCGCCCGACGGACGGTGGCTCGCTTACACATCAGATGAAACGGGCAATCCCGAAGTCTACGTCAAGTCATTTTCGGCCGATGGCAAATTGGGTCCTGACAAAAAGCTCATCTCAAGCTCAGGCGGCAGACTTCCGATCTGGCGTCGTGACGGCAGAGAACTCTTTTTTATCGCATCGGACACCTCAATGATGGCCGCCTCGGTGAAAAGCGGCGGGACCGAATTTCAATTCGACGCGCCGAAACCGCTTTTCAGAACCCGGACCTTGTCCTTGGAGGGCGCGATCTTCCACGAATACGACGTTTCTCCCGACGGTCAAAGATTCTTGATCGGCACGCTCGTCGGCGATACCAGGCCGCCGTCGGCAACGTTGATCCTGAATTGGCCGGAGCTCTTAAAGAAGTAAAGTGAGAAACGATGCAGCGAGAATAACCGGGTAATTGCTTCGGTGCTTCTTCGCCGCCCAATGTCAGCAATGATCAAGAAAGTATTTGGTTGTCTTGGAGTCCTTTTTATCGCTTTTGCGACGATGCCGACGGCGGCTCAGCAAGCGCAGCAGAATCCGTCGCCGATTACCGACAGCACACGGCCGCATCCACGGATCGAAAAGGTCGAAGTTCCCGGACGGCGGACGGAACTCGCAACTTTGAAGGGAGCAGTTCTATTCGCGGGGCCAAAGGTAACGACTGACAAACCCGTTCCTCTGGTAATTCATTTTCACGGCGTTCCGTGGCTGATGGAGTATCATGTTGTTAAACAGTTTCCGAAGGCGGCGCTGATAACAGTCAACCTCGGTTCGGGTTCGCGGGTTTACGGCGAACCATTCGGTAGGGCGGAGATGTTTCAGGAGTTGATCGACGAGGCAGGCAGCAAACTGGGCCTGAAAAAAGGCTGGTCGTCGATAACGCTGGTCGGATTCTCGGCGGGATACGGCGCGATCAGGGCGATACTCCGGCACGACGAGCATTTTCGAGAGGTGAATAGCGTCCTCCTGCTCGACGGAATTCACGCCAGCTACATACCCGAGGGGAAACGCCTCGCTGACGGCGGCGTGATCAAGGCCGATGATCTCGATTCGTACGTTAAATTCGCCCGTGAGGCGGCTGCCGGCAAAAAGAAGTTCATGATCTCACACTCCGAGATCTTTCCCGGTACATATGCCAGCACGACCGAGTGTGTCGATCATCTACTCTCAACTCTTGGCATAAAGCGACGAGCGAAACTGAAAAATGGGCCGATCGGAATGCAGCAAACGAGCGAGGTCGATGTAAAAGGCTTTCATATTCGGGGCTATGCCGGAAACACCGGAGCGGATCATGGCGATCAGCTTCAGGCAATGCCCGAGTGGCTTAAGATCTTGAAAGTAAGATAGGCGGAACACCTATGAGCGAAACACTACAATACGATGACGGCCGCGTCGAACTGCAGCCGCATGTCCTGAACGAGATAGAGGCCTCGCCGCTTTACAACGAAGACCTTGCACCCGTACCTGTCCTAAAACGAAACTGGACGACGTACAACTACGCCGCGCTTTGGATCTCGATGGCACACTGCATACCGACGTATATGATGGCGTCGGGGCTGATCTCGGCGGGGATGAACTGGTGGCAGGCGTTGTTTACCATCTTGCTCGGCAATACCATCGTGCTGGCGCCAATATTGCTCAATTCGCATCCGGGCACAAAGTACGGAATTCCGTTTCCGGTTTTCGCCAGGGCCGCGTATGGAACGGTCGGGTCAAATCTGCCGGCTTTGATGCGGGCGATCGTGGCATGCGGCTGGTTTGGCATTCAGGCATGGATCGGCGGACAGGCGTTGCAGACGTTTTTCGCGGCGTTCATCCCGGGTTGGGCGACGCTGCTCGGGCCGGCGATCGGCGGGCATACACCGACCGAGTGGCTGTCGTTCCTTATCTTTTGGGCGATGAATATCGCGATTATTTACAAGGGCATGGATCTGCTGCGGATCGTCGAGAACTGGGCGGCACCGTATGTGCTCGTAATGACGGGACTGCTCCTGGCGTGGATCCTGTATCAGGCAGGCGGCGTTGGCTTCCTGCTGAACGAACCCGGCAAGTTTCACACGTTTGGTGAGTTTTGGCCGGTATTCGTGCCGTCGCTAACGGCGATGATCGGATTTTGGGCGACCCTGAGCCTTAACATGCCCGATTTTACACGCTTCGGCAAGAGCCAGCGTGAACAGGCTATTGGGCAAGTGGTCGCATTGCCGACCACAATGGTCCTATTCGCAGCAATGGGAGTGCTGATAACCTCGGCCGCTCTTATTGTTTTTCCGCATATGAACCCCGCTGACGCGTGGGATCCGGTCAAGTTGGTAGGCCAGTTCACACAGCCCGCTGTGGTTGCCGTGTCCATGTTCACAGTCGTCGTTGCGACGCTTTCCGTCAATATAGCCGCAAATGTCGTCTCGCCGGCAAATGATTTCGCTAACGCCTTTCCCAAACTCATTTCATTCCGAACCGGTGGCCTGATAACCGGAATCATCGGCATTCTGATGATGCCGTGGAAACTGCTGGCCGATCCGAGCGGTTATATTTTTGGCTGGCTTGTCGGATATTCCGGCGGACTAGGCTCGATCGCCGGTGTTCTGATCGCCGACTACTGGCTCGTTCGCAAAAAAGGTCTGAATCTCGGCGATCTCTATCGCAGTCAAGGCGAATACGGCGGATGGAACTGGCGAGCCGTTGTCGCGACGCTCTTTGGTTGCTTTTTTGCTTGGATAGGGTTGATTATTCCAAGTCTCAGTGTGCTTTACGATTACGGATGGTTTGTTGGTTTTGGGATCGCATTTGTGTTGCATTGGATACTGATGAAGTTCTTCCCCCCAAAGGTTATGGGCGGCCAAGATGAGATCTAGGCGGTGTAGATCTTTAACCTATATTCGATTGCATACCTTGCCCCTCCGCCCCGAGCGTGCCCAAATGCAGCCGATCAGAGCAAGATAGCTCAATTTCTATGATGTCTTCCGCGTGACAGCCTTCAGACTATTTTTTGAATGTAACCTTAACTTTGACTGACTGCACTGCGGAGTCGTCCTCGACGACGCCTAGTAGCCTTCCGTTCATTATTGCCTTCAGTACCTCAGTGTCGGTTACGTCGATCACGAAGTCCTGCCACTCGGGATTTTCGGTCTTGAACTCGATCTTGTACCAATAGGTCTTGCCATCCGCCCCCTTCAATGCCATTGCGTCGGTGCCGATCAACTGCCCAATAGGTTTCAGCCTAATCGTAAAGGTCGCACTGGTGACATTCGACAGCCTTCCGGTATCGACCTGAAACGGTATCCAAACATCAACCTGGTTCGAATCCCCGAAACCACGAGTTGGATAACCGGCGGCCAGATCATTGTTGGATGCGTTCGCGTCAAACGTCGTTGTGGAAGTTGTGGTCCCGTTCGATATTGGCGGGTCGGAACTTGCGTAACCGCGCATGAGCGTTTCGGCACAGTTGTTCCTTGCAAAACTTTCCTTAGCTTTCCTCAGAGAGTCTTCGAACCACGGGATGGTACCGCGTCGAATATCAGCTCTCGGGCTCAGCATCTGTGGAATCGACTTGATATTTTCTTTCCAGTAAA
>CAYSMU010000354.1:0-4033 GCA_964432145.1 uncultured Chloracidobacterium sp. | reverse complement strand
GCTGGACGAGAAGGTCGAATCGACATTCGTCCGGCCTTTTCTAGTGATCAATGCCGGGGACGAGAATTGGGAGAGGATCATCAACTCGAGCCGGAGGCTCGACCGAAAGAAACTCGGTGAACTCGCGCAGCAGTGGCTGCACGACCAACTCGAGGCGCTTAAGGCCTCTTCGGACGCCTACAAGGCGTTCAAGGAGAAGTGTAAATAGCGGCCGTTTTTCAGGCCCAAACCATGCCTAGAAACGGAGACGCAGCTGTGCCGTAAAGCTGCGTCCCGGGCCGTCGATGCCCCAGCTCGGGTTGCGATATTGCTGGTCGAGAATATTCTCAAACGCCCAGAAGATATTCGCCTTTTCGTTGATCGTGAAACCGCCACGCAGGTTGGCTACGCCATAACCCGGCAGTGCCGTGAACAGCGGCAAGGTTGGGAAACCGGGGCCAAGCACACGCGTCAGCACCTGCGTGATATTCTCGCCGGTCGCTCGCAGCGTGTACGTGCCGACGGCCGCGTTACAGGTGCCGGCGGCGTTGAACGTAAGGCCGCGAACACATGCTCCCCTTCTGAAGAAGTTCTCGATCTGCGTCCGCGAGCGTGCGGCACCGGTCCGGCGGTCGCCGAGATCCAGGCTCGACAGGCGTTCCTGACGCGCGGCGAGAGTGGCGTACGCTTCGACCCACGCACGTGACCAGTTGTGCCGCAGGCTGAGGAATACGGTCGGTGGCGGTGTTCCACCCTCGATATTCGGCGGAAGGCCGGTGTCCTTGTCGGCTGCACGGATGTAAGTAGCCGCGCCCTTGAACAGCAGGCGATGAGTCAGCCGTGCTTCAGTCTCGTATTCGACGCCGTAGGTTTTGGCGGACGTGAAATTGGCCCGTACGAGGACCGGATTTGTCGCCGCCGCTACGAACACGACACCGCTCGGCAGCTGGCTGGTAATGACCTGATCGCCCAGCGTCTGGCCGACCGCCCCTGCAGGAAGGATGAGGGCCTGTTTTGTGATCGCATTTGTGATATCAAGGCGAAAAGCCGTGAATTCCATATCGACGCGCTTGTTTTCGAACCGAACGCTCGCGTCAAAGTTGTTGCTGAATTCCGATTCCTGCTTTGCTACGGACAGGCCTGTTGATACGGCATCCGATGCTGCGGTCGTGCCGATCTGTCCTCCGAAGGCTCCGGCCGTAATGTGATCGACCTCAAAACCGTCGCCCGTCAGGCCGAGTGTGCCGAGGTCGGTCATGCTCGGATAGCGGAAGCCGCGTCCGTAGTTGAATGCAAATCTCACGTGGTCGTTCGCCCGGATAACCGCACCTAGGCGGCCTGACCAATCCGCGGTGGATAGTTCATCATCGTTCCACAGTGCCCGCCCGCCGACGATCGGCGAATCGGATGCGCGGACGCGGTATCTCATCCCGCTGTAGCGCAATGCTCCGGTGATCCTGAGACGGTTCGCGATAGCTTCCCATTGGTCCTGAACGTAAATACCGCTGGATGTAAAACGAGCTACGTCAGGGACGGGCGGCCGTGACAATGTGATGGCAAGAGAGGTGCCGTTCACGGTGTAGGCAGGTGAATTCAACCCTTCATGGTAAAGGTCGCCGCCGACGAGGAACGTGTTCGAGCCTATCCGTTTATCCAGGAAAAAGCTGCCGCCCCATGTGCTGGTGCGTTCGTACTGGTGCGTGATGTCGCCAAAAGGATTGCCCTGGCCGCCTTGATTGACGCGCTCCTCACGCTGCGTGTTGTACGAGACGGTAAACGAGCCGTTGTCGAACGGTCCGAGGTTCTGCTTAACATAACGCAGATAGCCGAAATCGAGCATTAGGTTTCGAAGGTCAGCGATCAGATTGCCGTCACCGCCGACAAGCTGGTCAAAACGTTTGCCGTTGTCCTGCTGGCCGCGTTGATAAAAGAAGATTAACTGCTGGTCCTCGCGCGGTGCGAAGTTGAGCCGCGTCGAGCCGCCATACTGCTGGAAGTTCGTTTCCGGATTGACGTCATAAAGTATCGTCGACGGCAGACCGAGAAACCGCGTGATCGACGAATGTGAATCGATGCCTTTCGCGGTTCGCAGGTTCCCGACACGACGGCCCGACAGGTTCACATATCCGCCGAAACGGCGCGTGCCATAGCTGAACAGCATGCCCGTTCCATAGCTCTTGTCTGCCGACGAGAACGACGGATTCACCTCGCCGTGGAGTTCGCTCTTGTCCATGCCGAAAGCCGGCGACTTTGAGATCAGATTTACCGTGCCGGCGAGAGAGTCAGAGCCGTACTGTGCCCCATTCGGCCCGCGAAGGACTTCGATCGCCTGGAAGTTGTTCGCCTCATTGAGATTGAAGAATGTATTAATGCCGCCGCGCTGTCCGGCGTGCGTAAAGCGGACGCCATCTACAAAATTGACCACATTCTTGCCCGTCATTCCGCGAACGACTATAGCCCCGAGCGTCGGGCTGGTACGCTGCAGGTTTAATCCCGCTTCTTCCTCACCTGCCTGCGCGAGCACAGAAGTGGCACGCTCTGCGATCTCATTTGCACTGATTATCGACACGGGTTGGGCGACATTCTTAGTCTCCTCAAGCTGGCCGACCTCGGCCGTGACTGTGGCATGGGCTTCACCAACCTCGAGCGTAAGGCTGATCGGTGCGGTCGTAGGGCTAACAGAGACAGTTCGCTCGGCAACGGCGAAACCCTGTGCGATGACCCGCAGCCGGTACTCGCCCTGAGTCAAAGTGCGAAACGTGAACGAACCTTCGCGGTCCGTCGTCGTCGCGATCGAGCCGCCGCCGCTTGCGCCGCGAACAACAACGCTCGCGCCCGCAACGCCATCGCCATTCTGGTCTTTAACATTTCCGGTGACAGGTGTTTGGGCCGAAACGGCAAGGCCGAAAATAGCAACGAAAACAAATGATATGAGAGCCGGGCAGAATGTTGCCTTCATAAATACGTTCCCCTTAGTCGATCTGGAATGTAGCGACGCTGGTCGGGGTCTCAAAGCAGCGGACTTTGTAGACTCTAACACGCTCGTCCGCGATGCGTGTGTTGAGGTATTCGAGGAAGTATCGCGCAAGGTTCTCGGCGGACGGATTTAGCTCCTCATCAAACGGCGGCAGTTCGTTGATGTTGCGATGGTCGAGATATTTGACAATTTCGTCGGCAGCGTCCTTGAGGTCGCCGAAATCGATGAGCAGGCCGATGTTGTTCAATTCCTCGCCTCGGGCGTAGATCTCGACCTTGTAATTATGCCCGTGCAGGTTCTCGCACTTTCCCTTGTAACCACGCAGTTGGTGCGCGCTGCTGAAATTGCGTTCGATCATTACTTCGAAGAATGAGGACATAACTTATTGCTTATTCATCTGCCGCACATAATGCGATGCGGCAAAGAGGTTCTCGGCCATGATGTAGGAGAAGTTGCCGATCTCGACATAGGTTTCGAGAGCGTCGTGATTTGTGTTTAGGATCTCCAACCGAAGCTCCGTCGCGGCGTTACGCATATTGGCGGGTAGGGTTTCGTCGGTAGAAAGCTCGGCCAGCTCGACCAGCACCCATGGGAACCAGAGGAATGTCGACCCCTCGGCCAGGAACTCGGTGCCGGGAAACCGCAGGTCGCCGTCAGGAATGCTGCTGTTGTCCTTGCCAACCGACCACGTGCCATACTGCTTGTTGCCGATGAACTCGCGTTGGGCAAGCTTGTATGTATGTTCGTTGCGAACATACGCGAGGGCGTCTATCTCAGCCGCGTGGGCGAGAGCGAACAATGCCTGCGCCGTGAGGCCGTCAAATCGCGACGTCTGGCCCATACGGTTTGGATTCTGTACCCAGCCGAGCCCTTCCTTGTAGGTCCGCATCAGCCAGTTCACGACACGGCGGATGTTCTCATCATATCGGCTGCCGATCCGTGCGTGAACTTCCGGCGAACGCCGGGCCTCGACCAACGCCCAAAGAGCGATCACGGATGAGTAGGTCCGCGAGTATTCGGGGTCTTCGTCGATGATCGGCCGAAAGCCCCCATCGCTGTCCTGCCGCTTGACGATAG
>CAYSMU010000353.1:0-4035 GCA_964432145.1 uncultured Chloracidobacterium sp. | reverse complement strand
GTTTATTGACCACCTTACCGTCCAGAAACATCGTCGTCGAGCCGCCGCCGTCCAGATTCATAGCATCGGTCGCACCGAGTTCGAGAAAGTACGCCGCAAGATCGTAAAGGTCGAGGCCAGCACTCAGCTCAGAACGTCCATCGGCCGTCAACATCAGAAACTTGCCATCCTTAAGCTTCGCCACCGCCGTACGCGGATGGCGTGTTTCGACAAACGACTTGCTCGCTTTTTCCTGCTCCCAGGTGATGTCGATCTTGGAGTTTTTGATGAGTTGGGGGACGCCGTTGGTGATGTCTTCGGGCGTTGACTTCACTTTAGTCTCCTTCCCGCCCTCTATTAATATCAGCTTGGTTAGTACTGAGATGCTCTTGAGTGAGGGATCTCCATCTCGCGTCATATGATCGATCAAAAACTGCTGACGTGCGGTAGGATTGGCACCGATTGAAATAACGTAGCCGTCAGAGGGGATATTCGAATTACCGCTTTTTTCGAGGACTTGAACTTTGTGACAAAGGCTTGAACATTCACTGAGTATTAGCTCCGTTCCCTCATTCGACGTTAGCGTTGATCTTCCAAATTGAGGCGTGTAAACGATCATTTCGCTAGGCTTTCGTTCGCGATTGACCCCGTCGAGCGTGTCCGAGACGTCTGTAAAGTAGGCAATTTTGTTTACAGCATTGGTATGACCGATAGAAATTACAGTTCTATTGCTTTGATTTGTAATATTTAGAGATACACGATTGTTTTGTGATTCGCTCCAAAGCTTTCCGTCAATCATTAGTATCCCTGCCGGATCGCCCGCCCAGACACTCGTATCCAACCTGAAAAATCCCGCATTTATCGCCGCAAATGCTTTGTGCCGGACTGCAATAGACGACGTTTTCTCCGTGCCGATGGCGGTGTCCATCGCGTGGCGGACGTCGAGCCGCACTTTTTTTGGGTCGAGGCGGAGAAGATTAATATCGACGGGCTTGCCGCTGAACTCACGCCGAACCTCGGCATACTCGACGCCGGCGGCGACGGTTTTCCAATCCTGAGCGGAAATATTCACCACAGAGGCACAGAGAACGCAGAGGGCAGAAACTAAAAGGCTGAGGCGGGCGAACTTAACACTGTTCGGGGATATAATTTTGTTTATCATTATCTCTGTGACCTCCGTGTCTCTGTGGTGAATTCCTTTTATCATACCTCAATGCGGAACAACGAAAGAGTCGTCGCTCTTAACGACAAGCCTGTAAACGCTAACGCCCGATATGTGTTGTATTGGATGCAGATGTTCAAGCGGGTGGACAATAATCACTCGCTTATCTGGGCGATCCGCAAAGCGAATGAGCTCAAGCTGCCGCTGGTCGTTTACGAAGGTTTGAAGTATTACTATCCGTGGGCGTCGGATCGGATCCATACATTTATTCTCGAGGGCGTCGAGGAAAAACGGGCTGAGTTTGAACGGCTTGGAATACGTTATCTGTTCTATTTGCAGAAAGATGCCGACTCGCCGAAGAACACGGTCGCGGCATTGGCACGGGACGCGGCCCTGATCGTCACCGACGATTTTCCGTGTTTTATCGTGCCCCGCCATAGTCGCCGCATCGCCGAACGAGCTGAGATCGCGGTCCACGCGGCCGACTCGAACGGTATCGTGCCGATGTCGAGATTCGACAAAGAAGAATACGCCGCGTACACCATCCGCCCGAAGATCAAAAAGCTGCTCGACCGATATCTTGTGCCTCTTGCCAACGAGACCGTCGAAAAGTCGAGCATAGGTATCGACATCGATAGTGATTTCGAGACTCTTGTGACTTCAGCGGATATTCCGACACTTGTCGCAAAGTGCGACATCGATCACAGCGTGCCGGCATCACGCGTCTATCACGGTGGAACTGCGAATGGACGCAAACGCCTTAGTACTTTCGTTACGGACATACTTTGTAAATACGATACCGCACGAAATAAACCGGACCGCGACGGTTCTTCCCGCTTGTCATCGTATCTGCATTTCGGGTTTTTGTCGCCGCTCGAGATCGCGTTGGCGGTGCGCGCCGCCGACGCGCCTCAGGAATCGATCGACGCTTATCTCGAAGAACTCATCGTCCGCCGCGAACTGTCGTACAACATGACGCGGTTCAATCCAAATTATGATTCGCTTGAGTGTCTTCCGCCCTGGGTGCACAAATCAATGCACGAGCACGCCGGCGACGAGCGGCAATTCACCTATTCGCTGGACCAACTCGAGGCCGGCGAGACTCACGACGAATTGTGGAACGCCGCGCAACGCGAGATGGTTGCGACCGGCGAGATGCACAACTACGTCCGAATGCTCTGGGGTAAGAACGTGATAGCGTGGTCGCCGTCGTACGAGGTCGCGTTCGAGACCCTCATACATCTCAACAACAAGTATTGCCTCGATGGCCGCAACCCGAACAGCTACGCCGGCATTCTATGGTGCTTCGGCAAACATGACCGTCCCTGGATGGAACGGCCCGTTTTTGGCACGATCCGCTATATGACGAGCGGCAGCACTGGTAAAAAATTCGACTCAAAGAAATATATCGAGTGGACGAAGGGCCTATAGCCGATCCCAATTGCCTTGCCAGTCAAATTGCTCAAGCCCCGAGAACCGCTTCTTGTAATCGTAAAAAGATTCGCTGTCGTACGCGTAGCCGTGGTAGTAGTACCTCTTGTCCAATGAGATCGAATATTCTATGACTTTCAGCATCGTGAATATACCAAGGCTACGCGATGTTTCCGACGGCTCGAAGCACCCGTAGATCGCTGATGTACTAATTTCGCCGATGTCGAAAAAGCTGGCCGCCAGCAAACGTTCCTCAGCGTCGCGTGCCGTGATCTGATAACCCCGCGTCGGATAGTTCGCTCCGTCGGGCGACAGGAAATCATAGATCGAGTCGGGCACACCAAAGTCGAATCGGGTTTTGTGACTATTAAACAGGCTTTCGACCTCGTCGGTGATCGCGATCGGAGCGAATTTGACCTTAAGATCGCCGTTTCGCTTCAAAATACGGCGTTGGCTCTTAGATAGCTGAAACTCCGCGAGGCGTATCCGCAGCGGGATCACGCGAACGACTTCGTCGCGATGAATATTCAGGCTGTACCGAAAGAAATGCGTGCCAAAGTGCCGCCAACCGTCGGCGAGCAATAGGTCCAGCTGCTCGGCCGTAACGGCGTCGGCCTGGAATTCTTCGTTGATGAAAACGAGCTCAGAGCCCGGCGTACCAGTCATAACCTTGCTCGGCCCAGAAATCCCGCGGCCTGTCGGCGGTGAACTCGATCCGCCCGATCCGCTTGATCTGCTTGATGCCGTATTTTGTCGGGCTTGCCAGGCGCAGCGGAGCGCCGTGTTCCGGTTTGAGCGGACGGCCGTTCATCTCATAGGCGAGCAGCGTCTGCGGATGCATGATCGCCGGCGTGTCCCAACCGACAAAGTAGCCTTCGTCGGGCGTGACGAGCGAGACATAACGATGCTGGTTTTGCGGGGCGTACTTTGCCGCAAAATCTGAGAATCGAACGCCCGCAAAATGTGTGATCGTCGACCAGCCTTCGATGCATTTGAACTCTATGACCATGTCCGTGCGCGGCAGTGCCCTGATATCGTCGAGGGTCAGCATCAGATCGTCACTTCTGCCGCCGATGCCGCCGACGGCGAGCGTCCAGGCCGACGGGTCGAATTCGCTTTTCAGTCCCGCGTCGCCATTGACACGGGCGGCGGTCACTTCGTCGCCGGAAAATTCTTTTGCCAGCCTTGCCGGACTATAGAGTACCTGACTTACGCGTTCATTAAACTCGAACGTGCGGCGAAGCAGGGCGGTCTTGGTTTCGTCGCTCATCCATCGCCAGCCAAATACACCGAGAGCGGCTGCGGCTCCGCCGATGATGAAATTCCGGCGCGTCATCGCGGCCATCTTCTTTCGTGCCTCGTCTGGCGTGAGAGGCTTGGAGAGATGACGCTTTTCGCCGAGTACGTCGGCGGTGCCCCGGCCTGCGCCACTGTTCTCACGCTGAAGTTCACGGACCTTTTCG
>CAYSMU010000352.1:0-4047 GCA_964432145.1 uncultured Chloracidobacterium sp. | reverse complement strand
GGGCCTCGCGAATCGTTGCGACGTGGTCAATGTTAACGTTGAGCTTTGCGGTCATAGGTCTTTATTATACAGTCCCAGCCGAGCATTTCGCCGGATCAAACGCAATTCAGCGAACATTCGCCGGGTGTCCCGGACAGCGCTGACCTTCGAGCCGGCGACGTCGTTCCAACGCACCGGGATCTCGGCGAGCCGCAGACCGTGGTAGTTTGCAACGTAGAGAAATTCGACGTCAAAGCCAAAACGGTCGATGGTCATCAGATCCAGCAGCGGCCGGAACTTTAACATATTAAACGCCTTAAAGCCGCACTGGGTGTCCGAGAAATCCAACCCCGACATCTTCCGGATCATAAAGTTGACGACCCTGCCGCCCTGTTCGCGAAACCATGGCTGGTGCGTACCGATCAAACTGCGGTCGAGAGCCCGCGAACCGAAAGTCACGTCAGATATGTCCTCGCGGATAGGACCGACAAGCTTAGCCATCTCCTCTATCGGCGTCGAGAGATCGGCGTCCGAGATCAATGCGATATCTGATCGTGCTGCCATCAAACCCGTCCTGACGGCGAAACCCTTGCCCCGGTTCTCCTCGTATCTAATAACGTTTACCGCAACTGACGGCTTTTCGCCCGCGATCCTCCGGGCAACGTCAGTGGTATCGTCCGACGAACCGTCGTCGACGACAACGATCTCGGAAATGTCGGCGGACGCGTCGGCGAACTCAAGCAGGATCCGAAGCGGGCCGACGAGGCGGTCGCTCTCATTATACGCGGGGATGACAATGGATACTTCTGGCTTCATCAGGCAAAAACCTAATGGTAATTTTTTGCCGTTGAAAAGTAAATTTGCCTCCAGGCCGATTATCGCAAAGGCAAGTAAACAGCCATCCAAGCCGCCAATTGACGCGTCTATGCTATATTGTTAGGTGTTTTTTGGACGAGCCTATGAACAAGAAATTTGGATTGACAGCGGTCATCGTCATCGCCATCGGAGCGGTACTCGGGGGCCTCTTTGGCCGTCTTCCCGCCCGGACGTCTGCCGAAGGCGAGACCACGACCGACAGGGTGTTAGCGGAATACAAGGAGGCTCTCGGGGTTATCGATAGCGGATACGTCTCGACGGTGGATCACGAAAAGATCGGCGACACCTCGATGCAGGCGATGCTCTGGACGCTGGATCCTCACTCGGCTTTCTTTACACGAGAAGAGTTCCGAAAGCTCGATGAAGAGCAATCGTCGCAATTCTACGGCATCGGCGTTTCGATATTGCGTCACCGCGACGGCGTTTATGTGCAATCGGTGATCCCTAACACTCCGGCGGACAAGGCCGGGCTGCGGTACGGCGACCGGTTTGTTGCTGTCGAGGGAAAAGACGCCAAGGACTGGACCAGTTCGGAGGTGTCGAGGAACGTTCGCGGCGAACGCGGAACGTCCGTACGGATTCAGATCGACCGCGTCGGCACCCCGGGACCGGTCGAAATGGAGATCACGCGTGGCGGTGTACCGCTTCCATCTATACGTAATTTCTTCATGCTGCCCAATTCGATCGGGTACATCGGCTTGACGGGCGGTTTTCAGCAAACGACCGCTGAGGAACTTTCTATCGCTATCGCCGATCTCAAAAAACAAGGGATGAAGAGTATGATCCTGGATCTCCGAGGGAATCCGGGCGGAATACTTGAACAGGCCGTGGCGGTCGTAAGCAAATTTGTCCCGGGCGGCCAGACTGTCGTTTCCGTAAAAGGTTCCAAATCCGCCCCGCCCCGCGAACTGCGGGCCAGCGGCGGAGCCGTCGAGAATTTGCCTCTGGTAGTAATGATCAATGGCGGCTCTGCATCTGCGTCTGAGATCGTTGCGGGGGCGGTTCAGGATTATGGGCGAGGGCTGATCGTTGGAAGTGATAGTTTTGGCAAGGGCCTGGTGCAGCGAGTGTTTCGGCTGCCGTTCGGATCCGGGTTGACGCTCACCACCGCTCGTTACTACACGCCGTTTGGACGCTCGCTTCAGCGTGAATACTCAAACGGATCGATCTACGATTACTATTCGCATAGCGAAGACAGACCTGAGAACGCCGATCTCGATGTAAAACCAAAGCCCGCCGGAAGCCCTGTAACCGTGAATAATGGCCGGGTTCTCTACGGCGGACGCGGGATCGAACCGGATATCGTGGTCGCACAACCTGCGCCGTCGGCTGGGCGGGCACGGATCAACGAGGCGGCGTTCTATTTTGTCCGCCAACTGGTTGCGGGCAAGATCAATGGGTTCGGCGATCTCAAGGTCGAGAAACAGTCGTTCAGACAGACGCTTCAGCCGGACGATTTTGTCATCAATGACAGGCTTTTCGATGCGTTTCGTCTTTATACGGCTTCAGACCCCGCAAATGGCCTGACCATTGCTAATATCGACGCCCAGGCCGAATATGCCAAACGACGCCTAAGAGAAGAGCTTGCGACCGCAAATTACTCGACCGAGGCCGGAACGCAGGTCCTGCTCGAATCCGATCCGCAGGTACTAAAAGCGATCGAATCCATGACGCAGGCAGAGAGCATGATCGCCCGGGCAATGCCATTTTCGGTCAAGTAAAACGTTTTAAGATTTTAGAGTGCGTAGAGTAAACTATACTTTTACTTGCGCACTTGTTTTTTATATGTACAAGCAGATCGGGATCTTGACCGGCGGGGGAGATGCCCCGGGACTTAACGCAGCAATCAGGGCAGTCGTAAGGACGGCAATAGGCGAGTTCGGCATGAGCTGCCTGGGAATCGAAGACAGCTTTGAGGGTATCCTCGGCGAAACGCACACGGTAAAGCTCACGACAAAGAGCGTCAGCGGCATATTACCCCGCGGCGGGACTATTCTCGGGACGCGGAATCGCGGCAGTTTCGTCAAAATGGTAAATGGCCAGGTCCAGTACCCTGAAATGCCGATAGGCGAGGCACTCGCAAACCTTGACATCCTCGGGATCGAAGCGCTGGTGGCGATCGGTGGCGAGGGCACGCTAGCTATCGCCGAGCAATTTCACCGCCGCGGTTTTCCCGTCATCGGCGTGCCCAAGACCATCGATAACGACCTCGCGGCGACGGAACTAACGTTCGGTTTCATGACCGCGATCGACATCGCGACCGAGGCCCTGGACCGTCTTCATACGACGGCGGCGTCACATGACCGGGTAATGGTGCTTGAGGTAATGGGCCGCAATACCGGCTGGATCGCCCTACATGCGGGCCTCGCGGGCAGTGCTGATATTATCCTTATCCCGGAAATACCTTACTCGTTCGAGTCAATAGTCAGAAAGGTGCAGGCACGCGAAGGCAGTGGCTCCCGGTTCACGAATATTGTCGTCGCCGAAGGGGCCAAGGAGACGGGAAAGGCAGAGATATACCAGGACAGTGAAGAGATGCGGCTCGGGGGCGTCGGTGTTTACGTCGGGCGGCAGATCGAAAAGCTGACCGGAAAGGAAACTCGAACCGTCGTTCTTGGGCATCTGCAGCGTGGCGGCAGCCCGAACGCATTCGATAGAATGCTGGGTACTAATTTCGGTGCGTGTGCCGTGCGGGCCCTGGCGAGCGGTGAGACGGGAAAAATGGTTGCGCTTCAGGCCGGAACGATCGTTACGGTACCGCTTTCCGAGGCGTGTGCGAACATTAAGACAGTTCCGATCGACGGCCAGCTTGTCAGAACGGCCCGCGACATCGGTATCTCATTCGCCGCTCCAAAAGAGTCAAAACTCGGTGAAGAGGCGATGTACGAGGTCCGAACGGGACGTGCGCAATAGAAGAATATGGAAGAAGTTAAGAAAAAGCTAAAGGCCGAGCTCGAGTTGCTAGAGCATGAATTGCACTTCAAGCTGCCAAAGGCCATTCAACATGCCCGGGAATTTGGCGACCTTAGCGAGAATGCCGAATATAAGGCCGCGAAGGAACGCCAGTCGATGGTCCAGGCCCGCATCAGCCTGCTTCATCAGCGGATGATGGAGGTCGATTCGATCGATGTGTCGAAGATACCGACCGACAGCGCCGCATATGGTTCTGAGGTCGTTCTTTACGACCTGGAT
>CAYSMU010000351.1:0-4048 GCA_964432145.1 uncultured Chloracidobacterium sp. | reverse complement strand
TGACCTCGCCCGAAAAATTCACGCTCAGGCTGAATGAACCGGCACTAAAGGAAGATTCGACGTCAAGCCAGCAAAAGGAACAGCTTCCTACCTATAATGCCTATTCGATAGACGGCGATGTCAAAGGCCCGCTTGTATATGTCAATTACGGCACACCTGCCGACTATGAGGAATTAGATCGTCGGGGGATCGATGTAAAAGGAAAGATCGTGATCTCGCGATACGGCGGCTCATGGCGTGGTATCAAGCCAAAGGTCGCCGCTGAACGCGGTGCGATCGGCTGTCTCATATATTCCGACCCGCGAAACGACGGCTATTATCAGGGCGACGTTTACCCGAAGGGCGCGTTTAGAAACGAAAATGGCGTGCAGAGAGGGTCGGTGATGGATATGCCGCTTCATCCCGGTGACCCGCTGACAAAAGGTGTTGGTGCCACTAAGAACGCAAAGCGAATTGATCGTAAGGACGCACCGACACTCACCAAGATCCCGGTTTTGCCGATATCGTATTCGGACGCTCTTCCGCTGCTGAGAAATCTCGACGGAGCGGTTGTACCTGAACCGTGGCGAGGAGCTTTGCCTGTTACCTATCATTTCGGCGGCGGGACGCCGACGGTTCGGATGAAGCTTGAATTCAACTGGGATATAAAGACGATCTACAACGTGATCGCCAAAATGCAAGGCAGCGAGCGGCCGGACCAGTGGATCATCCGGGGCAATCATCATGACGCGTGGGTCAACGGAGCAAGCGATCCGATAAGCGGAATGGTTGCCGAAATGGAGGAGGCACGAGCGATCGGCGAGCTTGTAAGATCTGGCTGGAAACCGAAACGGACCATCGTATATTGTGCTTGGGACGCCGAGGAACAGGGCTTGATCGGCTCGACCGAATGGGTCGAGGCACACGCCGAGGAGCTTCGCAAAAAAGCTGCGGTCTATATCAACACAGACTCTAACGGCCGCGGTTTTCTCGGCATGGGCGGTTCGCACACGCTCGAGAAGTTCATTAACGAGGTCGGCCGCGACATTCCCGATCCTCAGACAAAACTCTCGGTATGGGAACGTGCACGCGCACAGCAGATGGTCAACGGGTCACCCGCTCAGCGTGCCGAGTCGGCATCGCGTGCCGACCTCAGGATCGGAGCTCTGGGTTCGGGCAGCGATTACACGCCGTTCCTTCAGCATCTTGGTATCGCCTCAATGAATATCGGCTTTGGCGGTGAGGACGGCGGCGGATCGTATCATTCTATCTACGACTCGTTTGACCACTACTCACGATTTAACGATCCGGGCTTTGCCTACGGTATCGCATTGGCGAAAGTTTGCGGGCATGCCGTTCTGCGTCTTGCGAATGCTGATACGCTGCCTTTTGAGTTTACAAATTTTACCGATACGGTCAGCAATTACGCGAACGAGGTCACAAGGCTCACTGACACGATGCGTGACGAAACGCGGGCGATGAACCAGATGCTGTCAAGCGGAATGTGGCAAGCGGTTCAGGATCCAAAAGTTGGGCTGATCGTCCCGAAAGCAAGAGAAGAGGTTCCGCCTGTAGACTTCGATCCGCTGACGACCGCCATCAACAGGTTGAAAGAGAGCTCGAATTTCTATCAGAGAGTCTCAGCGGGGAAAACGCCGTCGCCCGCGGCTCAGAAAGCCCTCGACGAAGTCCTATACAAAACCGAGCGCATGCTCACGCGGCCTGAAGGGCTCCCGCGTCGTGACTGGTTTCGTCACCAGATCTACGCGCCGGGCTTTTACACAGGTTACGGCGTCAAGACGCTGCCCGGCGTCCGCGAAGCGATCGAACAGCGGGATTGGCGAGAGGCAAAGGAACAGATCATGATCGTCGCAAAGGTGCTGGAGAATTTTGCGGCGGAGATCGACCGGGCGGCGAAACTGTTTTGATCTGCTAATTGTTAATTACAAAATTAGTAATTACTAATTAGGTCGTTAAATGACTCTGAGAAAAAGGTGAGCAATAACATCGTATTAGATAAATCACTCGATTTTGCTTTGCGGATAGTGAAGCTATGTCACTATCTCAATGAAGCAAAGCGAGAGTACGTATTATCAAAGGAGCTGCTGATCTCCGGTACGAATATCGGGAGACATATTAAAGCGGCGGTCGGCGCCGAAAACCGAGAGGTGTTCGTTTCTGAGTTTTGTATCGCTCGTCGCCGTGCATTAGAAACTGAGTACTGGTTGCTGGTGCTGTACCACGGCGAGATACTGACTGAGCAGGAATACAATTCAATCGAGGCAGACAGGTTAGAGTTGGTCAAGATAATCTCTTCGATCCACTCATCATCTCGAAGCACTAATTAGTAATTACTAATTATCTAATTATTAATTAAACGATGATACATGAAGGCTATATATAAATGCATGAGATTTTAACGGAAACAAACGGCTCGATTCGTATTTTGACGTTGAATCGTCCTGAGAAGAGAAATGCTCTGAATGACGAATTGATCGCGGCACTGAAATCGGCGTTGCGGGAGGCCGATGCGGATGACTCGCTTCGCTGCATCGTTATTCGCGGTGCGGGCAAGGATTTTTGTTCTGGGGCGGATCTGTCGGCGATCCAGAAGATCGCGACGGCTTCGCACGAAGAGAATCTCGAGGACGCTCGTTCGCTGGGCGAGTTGTTCAAACTCATTCGCACAGTTCGCCAACCCGTTATCGCGGCGGTCCACGGCCGGGCTCTCGCCGGCGGCTGTGGATTGGCAACGGCGTGTGACCTCGTGGTCGCGACAAAGACCGCTCGCTTTGGATATCCCGAGGTCAAGATAGGATTTGTGCCCGCGATGGTCGCGGCGATATTGCGGCGAAATCTCGGCGAGAAAAAGAGCTTCGAATTACTCACCCAAGGTTTCGAATACACTGCCGAAGAAGCCGTATCTCTCGGCCTCGTCAACCGCACATTCGACGAAGAGACCTTCGATGCCTTTGTCCTAGATTACGCTACCGTCTATACAAAAGTCAGCGGCTCAGCAGTTGAGATGACAAAGCAATTGCTCTATTCGATCGATGCCAGCCCCTTCGAAACCGCCGTCGAAAAAGGCGTCATTACTAATGTCAACGCGCGCATGACCGACGAGTGTAAAAAGGGAATTGCGAAGTTTTTGGAAAAGTAGGTTCTGTGGACCTCACGGCTTTGTCTGAGAATTCTGTGTCGCAACGCCGAAGTCAGCAAAGACGGGTGATTGTGAACAATTCGAGCATTCCAATTGATAAACATTTCCTCGAATCCATTTTTCCGTCCTGACCGTGAACTCTACGTCCGATGAATATCGCAGGCAGTCTGGATTTCCATCGAGTCCTTGATCGAAGAAGAGCATCCCCGGCGGAGTGTGCTCGCCTTCGATTATCGACGGAGCCTCATCTGCTCCTACGCGTTTGCCGTTCTTTAGGAAAACTATCTTTCGATTAAACTCGCCTCTTAACTCTCCGACCGCCGGTAAGTAATTCCTTGCTTCGACATCCACGATACCCGGGCGAAGAACATACATCTCGTCCCAATCGAACTTCGTCGCATCACGGACACGGATATGGCAGTCAGTCTCGAACGTACATCGGCTCCGTATCAGAGCATTCACATCCGCATCAAACGATGAAAGGCTCGGCTCACTCGGTTCACAAGCCAATGCAAGCACCGCGACAAAAGCTACAAATATAAAGAGCGCAACCTTTATTTAAGCTTCGACGATATCGACCTTTGTCTCGATCAGCGACTTCGGTATCAATGCCGGGAAGTATGCCATGATCTCTTCTACTTTTGGTCGTCCGTCGGCGAAGCCTGTGACGGCAGGCGGGCCGATTACGAATTACGCCGGTTCGGCATGAATTTTCAAACCAAGTGCGGCAATTACTTTTAAGACCGTTTCAAAACTCGGGCTGCGTTCACCTGACAATGATTTGTAAAGACTTTCGCGAGACAGTCCGGTCTCCCGGGCGATCTCGGACATTCCTTTAGCTCGGGCGATATTGCCGAGTGCTTTTGCGACGAATGCCGCATCGCCGTTGGCTTCTTCGAGGCACGCTTC
>CAYSMU010000350.1:0-4050 GCA_964432145.1 uncultured Chloracidobacterium sp. | reverse complement strand
GAACAGCGGCGAGGCCCTGACCGTCAACGCGCGCAACGGGCAGCCGATCGACGAATTCAAAAAGATCACCGGTGTTCCGATGTTGCTCAACACATCTTTCAATGTGCAGGAACCGATCGTCTGCACGCCGCAGGACGCCATCAACACATTCGGCAACGCCAATTTTGACGCACTCGTGCTGGAGAATAACCTTGTGCTTCGGGAGGACAACCCTTAGTGCTCAATCGTTTTCTTTTGCTCGGCTGCGGATTGCTGATAGCTCTAGGGCTGTTTGCGGTCCCATTTCCCGAGGGCCCGGTTGCATTAGGGGCCACGGCCGTACTTTCAGGCGGCGTGGTATTGCTTTTCAGAAAATACACCAAAGATAAGGAGTTCATCACCACCGTCTTTTTGATCGGCCTGATCCTCCGGATGGGTTTCGGGATCTTTATCGAGATCTACGATCTGCGCGTTTTCTTCGGCGGCGATGCACTTGCCTATGACGTAAACGGCTGGGGCCTCGTCGATTACTGGATGGGGCGTGAGCTAGAAACGGCGGCACTTCTCCTCGCAAGTAATCCGGCGAGTGGTGCCGGTTGGGGAATGAACTATTTCGTGGCGGTAATTTACTTTCTGC
The DNA here is from genome assembly GCA_964432145.1 of uncultured Chloracidobacterium sp. GTDB lineage: Bacteria > Acidobacteriota > Blastocatellia > Pyrinomonadales > Pyrinomonadaceae > OLB17. The sequence continues at coordinate 3,434 of CAYSMU010000350.1, read as the reverse complement.
TCGGGCGCAATATCTTTGCCGCACAGTCGGTCTGCGCGGTGATCGGGGCCGCGACCGCCCCGATGGTGTACTTTTGCTCCCTGAAAATATTTAACAATCTCAAGGTCGCCCGAGTGGCCGCTCTTGGTGTTGCGATCTTTCCGTCATTTGTCATCTGGTCCGGCCAGTTGCTCAAGGACGGGCTAATTATATTCCTGTTGGTCGTTGCGATGACGATGGTGCTGCAGCTCCAGGGAAAGATCAACTATGCCGCCGTCGGTCTGCTTGTATTTTCTCTCTTCGGGATACTATCCCTGCGATTCTATGTCTTTTACATGGCGGCGATCGCAGTGATCGGCAGCTTCGTTGTCGGCCTTTCGAGTACAAATCAGTCGATACTTCGCCGGACCATTGTTCTCGCATTACTAGGGCTTGGCCTTTCGTATCTCGGTGTCGGACGGAATGCCGAGATCGAATTGAGCACTTTCGCCAATCTTGAACGCATCCAGTCGAGCCGCTCTGACCTTGCCCGTGCAGCGGGGTCGGGCTTTAACGAGGAAGTGGACGTTTCGACGACAGAAGGTGCACTGACCGCTATTCCGACAGGATTCATGTATCTGATGCTCGCCCCGTTCCCTTGGCAGGCGGCGAATCTTCGCCAGGCGATCACTATCCCCGAGGTTTTGATCTGGTGGATGATGATACCGTTGATCATTTCGGGCCTGATATTCACTGTCAAGAACAAGCTCAGGAACGCGTTTCCGGTACTCATTTTTACGTTATTGCTGACGATCTCTTACTCGCTGTTTCAGGGAAACGTCGGTACGGCGTACCGGCAGCGAACACAAATACAGGTATTTCTCTTTATCATGCTCGGCGTGGGCTGGACCGTGTATCAGGAGAAGAAAGAAAACGAACGTCTTGTACGCAAAGCGGCGCAAAAGCGCGTCGAGAACCAACTCCGCGGATTTCGAAGTCCGCAAACCGATTCAGGAAATGGCGGCCAGGCAACCGAGCATCTTCCGATCGCTGAGTTGAATGCTCCGTCATCCTCCGTCGCACCCAAAACAAACTAAATGTGCGGTATAACCGGATTCATAAACGCAAACGGAGCCGCGACCGACCGCGCCCTGCTCGAGGCGATGAATCTGGCGATAATTCACCGCGGACCCGACGAAGACGGCTTCTACATCGACCAGAATGTTGCCCTCGCGATGCGGCGGCTCTCGATCATCGACCTCGCCAGCGGCCAGCAGCCGATCTATAACACAGACCGGACAAAGGCGATCGTCTTTAACGGCGAGATCTACAACTATCAGTCACTTCGTGACGACCTGATCGCCCGCGGCCACAAATTCTACACAAAGTCCGACACCGAGGTCGTGATCCATCTCTACGACGAGTACGGCGTCGATTGCCTGCAGCATCTTCGCGGGATGTTCGCCCTCGCGATCTGGGATACGGTCGATAAATCGCTTTTTCTGGCGCGTGACCGAGTCGGAAAGAAACCGATACTGTACTCGTATCAGCCAAATGGCGATCTCGTCTTTGGGTCCGAGTTTACGGCTGTCCTCAAACATCCCTCAGTTTCCCGTGAGGTCGACAACGAGGCGATCGACAGCTACTTTTCGTACCTCTGCGTGCCGGCCCCGCAGACCGCCTTCAAGGCGATCCGAAAGCTAGAGCCCGGTCATTGGCTGAAATGGAAAGATGGCCAGATCGAGACAAAGCGTTACTGGCTGCCCGATTTCTCTCACAAGATAAAGATCAGCGAAGAAGAAGCGATCGAGGAAACGACCCGTATCCTGCGTGAATCGACGCGGCTGAGAATGATCTCCGAGGTTCCGCTCGGAGCATTTCTCTCGGGCGGTGTCGATTCATCAGCCGTCGTCGCCCTGATGGCCCAGGAAAGCTCCACGCCGGTCAAGACGTTTTCCATCGGCTTCGAAGAGGAAGATTTCAGCGAACTGAAATACGCCCGCCGTGTCGCCGAACACGTCGGTGCCGAATATCACGAGTTCGTCGTCCGGCCTAACGCTCTCGACGTTCTGCCGACGCTCGTCGAGCACTACGGCGAGCCGTATGCCGATTCGAGCGCGATACCGACCTATTACGTTTCGAAAGAAACGCGCAAACATGTGACCGTTGCACTAAACGGCGACGGCGGTGACGAAAGCTTTGCCGGGTACGAGCGTTACATGGCGATGGAGGTCGCCGACCTTTACCGAAGCATTCCGCGGCCACTGCGTAAGCTCTTTATCGAGGGCCCGATCAATCTGCTGCCGACATCGGAATTGAAAAAAACACGCATCCGCGACGTTCAGCGATTCTTCACCTCGGCGAACGAGGAACGCAAGGAACGATATTTCCGCTGGATGTCCACTTTTAAACCGGCGCTCAAGCCAGGGCTCTACACCTCGGAATTCGCCGCGTCGGTCGCGGGACAAAATGCATCGGACGTCATCGACCAATGGTTTGACCGAGCGAACGGCTCGGGCATTCTTGACGCGACGCTGCTGACAGATCAGATGACATATTTGCCGAACGATCTTCTCGTCAAGGTCGATATCGCGTCGATGGCGAATTCGCTTGAGGCACGTTCGCCGTTCCTCGACCACAAGCTGATCGAGTTTGCGGCGAGCCTGCCCGAGAGCCTGAAGATGAACAAGTTCCGGACCAAGTCGCTGCTCAAAAAAGTAGCGGCCCGGCTCGTCCCGCCCGAGGTCGTTTACCGTCGGAAGATGGGCTTTGGCGTCCCGGTCGGGCGATGGTTTCGCGGCGAGATGAAAGATTTCGTCCGCGGCGTCCTGCTCTCTGAAAGGTCGCTCAAACGCGGGATAATCAAGCCCGAGATGATGCAGAAATACGTCGATGAGCACACCGAGGGCCGATTTGACCACGCCTTCCAAATTTGGACGCTCCTGATGCTCGAGCTTTGGTTCCAGCGATTCATCGACTAACTGGCAGCTGGGAACTGATAGCTGGCAGCTGTCTTTCTAATGTTCTTATCTTAAACGCAAAAGGTAGAGTTCCAGCTTCCAGCCATGAGCTTTGAGCCGCCAGCTTGTGCCCAAGATGACCGAAAATATAGACAACAAGGTGGTGGAAGGATTTGGCGACGAATGGTCGCGGTTCGACCAGACCGCTCTGACCGAGGAAGAACTCGGCAGGATGTTCGACAATTACTTCAACATCTTTCCGTGGGAAAAGCTGCCTGAGAACGCGGTCGGATTCGATCTCGGCTGCGGCAGCGGAAGGTGGGCTAAGCTCGTCGCACCGCGTGTCGGCAAGCTATATCTTTTCGACCCGAGTGCCGACGCTCTTGCGGTCGCGAAACGGAATCTTAGCGGAACGGACAACTGCGAATTTGCTCAAGCCGGTGCTGACAGCATTCCGCTCGACGACGCGAGTTGCGACTTTGGCTACAGCCTCGGCGTGCTGCATCACATCCCAGA
>CAYSMU010000349.1:0-4055 GCA_964432145.1 uncultured Chloracidobacterium sp. | reverse complement strand
TAGGAGCCATCCGGAAGGAGTTCTCTCGCCTTGGTGGTATCCCGTAAGTAGGCGGTGAAGAACTCATTCTTTATATAGCTGCAGATCGCCGGATCGAGGATCGGGACCAATACCTCGATTCGGCGGTCGAGATTCCTCGGCATCCAGTCAGAACTTCCAATATAGATCTCCTCATTGCCGCCGTTTTCGAAATAATATGCACGGCTATGTTCGAGCAGGCCCCCGACTATGCTGCGGACGCGAATATTCTCGGATAATCCCTCGACCCCGGCCCTTAAAGTGCAAACACCCCGAACAATAAGATCGATCTCCACCCCGGCTGCGGATGCCTCATAAAGTGAGTTCACAATTTCGGCGTCGGCGAGACGGTTCACTTTCGCCAGTATCCGTCCAGGGCGACCGTGGCGGGCATTCTCGGTTTCGCGTCGGATCAGGAAAAGCGTACGCTCGCGAAGATCTATTGGTGCGACAATCAGGCGTTTGAATGCATCCCGCTGCGAATAGACGGTGAGGTAGTTGAATAGCTCGGTGGCGTCCTCGCCGATCTCTTGATCAGCCGTGAGCAGGCCGAGATCGGTGTAAAAGGCTGAGGTCTCCGGATTGTAGTTACCCGTTGCGACGTGCACATAACGGACAAGCTTTCCGTTTTCCCGGCGGACGATCAGAGATGTTTTGCAGTGGGTCTTTAGCCCGAGCATCCCATAGATCACGTGAATGCCCGCCTCCTCGAGGCGTTTTCCCCACTCGATATTGTTCGCCTCGTCGAAGCGTGCCTTGATCTCTATCAGGGCCGTTACCTGTTTACCGCGTTCGCTGGCCTCGATCAGGATCGGCGCTATCGGCGATTCCGCACCGATCCGGTACAGACACATCTTGATTGCAAGAACGTCCGGGTCGGCCGCGGCTTCCTTGATAAAATCCGTAACGATCGAGTACGGCATGTACGGATGATGGAGCAGGATGTCTTGCCCGCGTATCACGTCGAATGCAGACCGTCCCGAATCGAATATCGCCGGTGTTATCGTCTTGACCCGCGGCTCCTTAAGATCGGGTCGGTTTAGTGAGGAGATCTCGCTCAGGGCCGTCAGATCGAGCGGGCCGTTGATCCTGTATACGTCGTCAGGGCCAATACCCAGTGAGTCAGACAAATAGTCGATCATTGACGCGGGCATGGAATCGGATACCTCCAAGCGCACCACGTCGCCGAATCGCCGGAGTTTTAGCGTCTCCTCCATTGCCTGAAGCAGATCTTCGGTCTCCTCTTCCCGTATTGCAATGTCAGCGTCGCGCGTTATGCGAAACAAGTGACATGATGCCGGTGATGCCTCAGGAATGAGCCGCCGAATGTTCGCCCGGATCAGGTCCTCGGCCATTACGAATCGGTCGCTATCGCCATGGATACGAATGAATCGGGGCACCGAAGACGGGATCTTGATCCTCACAAAGAACTCGTCGGAGAGATGTCTCATCGCCCTGGCGACCCGGCGGCTAAGTGTCGGCCTTACGACAAGCCCGACGTTCAGGCTGGCGGCCGATATATAAGGAAATGGATGTGTGGGATCGACGGCTTGCGGCGTGAGCAGAGGATAAATCTCGTCCCAGAATCTTTCATTCAGGACCTCGCGTTCGCTTCGTGACAGGGCGTCAAACTCAACTATATCGATGCCTTCACGTGTTAATTCGCCGAGAATATCATCATTAAAACAGGCAGCCTGTTGCCCGTTCAGGTCAAGGACGCGAAAACGGATCTCTCTTAGGAGCTGTCCCCGGGTATAGCCGTCAAGGGAAACACCGACCGAAGCGTCGATTTTCTCCTTCAAAGCCGAGACGCGGATCATAAAAAACTCGTCAAGGTTTGATGAAACGATCGAAAGGAATTTCAGCCGTTCAAGCAGCGGCTGGGACTTGTCGAGCCCTTCGTCAAGAACGCGTCTGAAAAACTCGAGCAGGCTAAGATCGCGATTGGTGAAGGGCGGGTATACCGTATGTGGAGAAGAGTCTGCGACCTTTGCGGCAGATACTGCGTCGATACCAATTGCCCCCTGCGTACGTAATTCCATTTTGTTCACACAAATCGAGGAGAGACTCCCAAGGATGTTGTACCGCAGCCGCAAACGTTCGTCTGTAGGGAAGAATACCGACGTTTGGTTCCGAAAACACACGCCCAAAAAGAAAAGGCACCAGCGCCGGCCTTTGCCTGTGCTGGTGTCCTTGTGAAACCGCGGAAATGTTAGGAACTATTCGCCCGAGACGGCGGATTTGATCGTTTCTCTGAGTGCCTTTGCGGATGTGGTGACCGGTTCGAGATCAACTTCTTCGACGTTCCCGTAAACTTTCTTACCGAAAACCGCGTTCCAGGGAGGGATGACGATCGTTACATTGCCCTCGGCACGTGCCTGGCACGCGAGTCGGATGAACGGCGTTTCTTCCTCGGGCTGGTTATAACCGAAGACCTTCATCTGACGGCGTTCGCGTCGATCGACAGGCGTGAGCTTCTCTTGTCCGCCGAGGACGCCGACCCAGCACGTGCCGCAGGAGGCGGCGGTGCATTCGATCGGAACAGGGCCTTCCCAGCAGCGTGAGTCAAACTCCTGCCAGTTCTTGGAGTGATCTTTTTGCGAGGCCGAGGCGATCTCTTCGTCGCAGTAAAGTTGGAACTTTCCCTCGAAGTTGGCTGCCTTGAACGCAACCGAAAATCGCTTGTCGACCGTACGCAGGAATCCGAAAATGCCCTGTGAATCATCGGTCTTACGTTCGGCCACGATCGCGTCCGGCGATTTTTTCATCAAGCCCGATGGTTTTTCGACGTCACCGCTTGCCGCTTTAAATGCGTCGAGCCCGACCTGATTCAGCGTCGCGAGGCCGATGGCCGCGATCGCGTTGGTCAGCGATCGATCGGCTTTTGCCTTCTCGGCGACGTGCATCGCAATGTCTTTAATAATGTCGACGAGACCGGACGCATCGCTCTTGAATTCATCCGCGAGTTTTTCGACCACACATTTTACCTTTGGCCAATAGCGATGGCCGTATAGGAAATTGTGCGAGGTCGCAATGCGGTTCCTGAGTTCGAAATCGCCCTGCATCGCGATGCCGTGGAGTGTCTCCTCGCGGTTCTCGCCCGCCTCAATAAACCGCTGAAGGCTGAGCGGATAGAACCGAAACCAGATCTGAATCGCGTTGCGGTCGACCTCGTGGATCGATGGCAGCAACTCTTCGACGGCGGCAAGCCAGTCGCTTTCGGAAAATGTAGCAAGGTGATCTATTAACGCGTTACTCATAAGGCTAAAACCAAACGTATGAGTAAAACAAAAATATCGGAAAGTATCAACTGCGGGCTACCAAACCCAACGGGGCGGACCGGCTCTGCCGCGGAAACGTCTCACGATACATCTGCCGCGACGCCGGAATATTGCACTTCAATTAGGCGATAAATGTGTGCGATAATCCCGTATCCATTCTCGCAAACCATATGCGGATCACGATCCTCACGCTTGTAGCAATGATATCTTTGGCGGCGGCCTGTATCGGGCAGGTGCCGACGGAAGATGTCATAAAGATCGAATCGAACATCGTCGCGGTTCCCGTGTCGGTTCTGGATCGAACAGGCAAGTACAATTCCACGCTAAGGCGGGAAGACTTCAGGATCTTTGAGAACGATATCGAACAACAGATAGAGCTTTTTGAGACGGTTGACCAGTCGGTGACCGTCCTTGTTCTGCTCGAACGCACGGGTTCGCGTCAGTTTCAACTTCCGGCGCTGGTCAATGCGGCTAATGCGTTTGTCAGGCAGATGCGGCCCGATGACAAGCTGATCGCTATGTCCTTCGGATATGGTACGGATACGATAATAAAAGAGACTAAGATAAAGGATGCCCCAAAGGGTGTAAAGATCGGCAGATACGCCAACGACCGCGCAACATTGCTGTACGAGGCAGTCTCAACGGGCCTCAAACGCATCGGCAAAGTGTCCGGCAGAAAGGCGATCGTTGTCTTTTCGGCCGGGAACGATCCTGAGATGTATTCGTCGGCCACCTATCGCAGCACGCTGAAGGATG
>CAYSMU010000348.1:2946-4063 GCA_964432145.1 uncultured Chloracidobacterium sp. | reverse complement strand
TGAAACGATGCCCTGATGATAGGCGAGACTATTACCACGACAGTTTCGTCAGTGTCTCTACAATGGCGGCGGCGAATAAGTTTACCGGATAGGAGGACGATGAAATGACAACGCTTTCGCGACGGGAGATGTTTTCAGGAATTGTCGGGACGCTTGGGGCAGCTTGTCTTGTGAAAGGCAACATCCCATTGGCAGAGAATAGTGAGTACATGCTCGAGCCCGGGCTGACCTATCTAAATACCGGCTCGCTTGGGCTCACGCCTCGCTCCATTCTCGATACCGTATTAAGGGCGTGGAACGATCTTGAGCTGAATCCGGTGAATAAGGCGTATGGCGGCACGACCCATACGCTCGCCGATAAGGCGCGTGGCTTGGTAGGCTCTCTGATCGGATGTTCGGCGGACGAGGTGCTGTTAACACGCAGTACGACCAACGCGATGACTATCGCCGGCCTTGGCATCGAGTTATCTCGTGGCGATCGAGTTCTGACGACCGATGTCGAACACGAAGGGGGCAGTGCCGTTTGGAAGCACCTCGAAAAGCGGCGAGGCATCAGTATAGACCGCATCGTAATCGCTCCGGAGGACCATGACGTCAAAGGCATTGTCGAGCGTTTCGAACGCGCGATAACAAAACAGACCAGGGTGATCAGCGTCAGCCACGTGATCACCTCTACGGGCTTGCGGATGCCGGTTCGCGAGATCGTCGCATTGGCGAAAGGCCGAAACATCCTGACGATCATCGACGGCGCACAGGCCGTTGGAAATATCGAGGTCGATGTAAAAGCGATCGGTTGCGATGCATACGCCGCTCCCGGACACAAGTGGCTGCTGGCCCCGAAAGGAACCGGTTTTCTGTTTATTCGCAAAGAAGCCGCATCGCAAATACAGCCGGTCGAGTGGACGGACGGGAAGGCATATGTCGTTGGGTCTGCGGGGATGGGATCGCTGCCCTTAGTCGTCGGTCTCGGTGACGCGATCGAGGCCGCAATGAAGCGTGGCATCGCGGTTTCCGAAGCCCAAAACCTTCGCCTGCGTAACCGTGCTTACGAAGGCTTGAAATAGATCGCTAAGGTGCGTGTTGTTAGCGTTCCGCCCGGGCCGCTCGCGACTGCTGT
>CAYSMU010000348.1:0-2936 GCA_964432145.1 uncultured Chloracidobacterium sp. | reverse complement strand
CCTTCAAACTTCCGAATGCTATAGACAGCTCCGCATTTCGTGGTATTATGCGTGAAAAATACAAGCTTGTTTTGAAACAGACGGAAAAACGGTGGTTCAACGGGATGCGGATGTCGCCGCACGTTTTTAATACTGAGGCTGATATTGACGCCGCGCTCACGGCGATCGCGAAGGAACTGACCTAAAACCAGCAGTAGACAAGAAACTGCGATATGAAACGGTGTCCTGAATGCAGGCGGGATTATTACGACGATACGCTGAGCTTCTGCCTGGCGGACGGGACAGAGCTTGTTTATGGATTGAGCGAGGACGAACCGGCAACAGCGATACTGTCGGACCGGGCGGCATGGCGAGGCGGTAAGGTCGTTAGCGAAGATCCGACGCGGCCACTCATACATACAACGGCAGCGGAGGCAGAGCCTCTTGAGTCTTCGGCCGGCGTATCGGAAAAGCAGAGTATTCCCGCAAATTGGGCGGCAAAGCCGCTGATCGCCCTGATCGCCGCGGTTTTGATCCTCGGTGGAGGGTTCTTTGGCTATCGTTATCTAAGTTCATACGCAAAAACGATCGAATCGATAGCGGTGATGCCGTTTGTCAATGACAGCGGAAACGCGGAGATGGAATACCTTTCAGATGGGATGACCGAGACGCTGATCAGCAGCCTGTCGCAGATCGCAGGGCTGAATGTGAAAGCGCGTTCATCCGTCTTTCGTTATAAGGGTAAGGAAACGGACGCAATAACGATCGGGAAAGACCTCGGCGTCCAGGCTGTTCTGAAAGGCCGGCTTGTGCAGCGAGGCGACCAACTCACACTCAGCCTTGAGCTTATCGATGCAGAGAACGAGAACCTCATTTGGCAGGACAAGTACGACCGCAAGCAGGCCGATATCATTAAGCTGCAATCCGAGATCGCGCGTGACGTTTCGAGCAAGCTGAAACTTAAGCTCACCAGTGCCGATGAGTTAAAGCTCGCCAAGAAATATACGAACGACCCGGAGGTTTACCGCCTTTACCTGCAAGGTCGCTATTACTGGAACAAGCGAGGGTTCGCAGAGGTCGATAAAGGCATTCCGTTCTTTCAACAAGCGATCGAAAAGGACCCGAATTTTGCACTTGGCTACGTCGGTCTGGCCGACTCGCACGAGGATGTGAATCGGCCTCAAAAACTCGAATACATCAATCGGGCGCTCGCAATCGACCCCGACCTTGCCGAAGCTCACGCTTCGCTCGGATATCAGTTGATGTGCAAACAGGACTGGGCGGCATCCGAGCGCGAGCTCAAAAAGGCGCAAGTGCTAAATCCAAGATACGCTCAGGCCCATGCATGGAACGGAATGCGGCTGACGATGATCGGTAAATACGACGAGGCTCTGGCAGAGCTCGACCGGGCGCTCGCGATCGAGCCGACGGCAAACGGCATCAATTTCTACAAGGCGGTCAGTCTGGCAACCGCGGGAAGCCGAGACGCTGCCATCCAGCATTTCAAAAGGATAATCGAAATGGACCCGACGTTTTCCTGGGCCTGCAGCAATCTTGCGCGTCAGTATTTCTTTAATGGCAATATTGATCTGGCAGTCGAGCAATGGGCGCGCTCCGTCGAACTTGAGGGTAACGCGGAGGCCGCAAGGCGGTTGCGCGACGCATTCGCCACCGGCGGTTGGAAAGCATTCATTGCAGAAGGGAAGAGAGCTGAAGGAGGACGTCTCCGCGGATTCACGGCGATCGAAGGGCCCGAGAACGAAGCCGAAAAGGAACGGCTCATTCAACGCCTTCAACAAAGGGCCGAGGCTGGCGATTTCTGGTTGTTCCAGATCCGAACGGAACCAACCTTCGATTCGCTTCGCGGCGATCCGAGATTTCAGGAAATCCTGAAAAAGTTCGATCCGCCGCAATAGTGGTCACTTGAATCTGGAGGCTAATGTGTTGAAGCAGACGGAGAAACAGTGGTTCAGCGGGATGCGGATCTCGCCGCACGGGTTTAATACTGAGGCTGACATTGACGCGGCGCTCAAGGCAATTTCTGCGGAATTGACCTGAAAACGGACTTTAGCCAAAATTCTGCGAGATGAAACGATGCCCTGAATGTAGGAGGGATTATTACGACGACAGTTTGCTTTACTGTCTTGACGATGGCAGTGCGCTGCTTGAAGGGCCTGCTAAGGCGGAGCCGGATGATTCTGCGGCGACCGCGTTACTGTCAGGGATAGCACCAAAGGCTTTCGATGGGGGCGGAGTTCCCGAGGTTCGGTTCTGCACGACGGCTGACGGTGTCCGAATAGCGTACTCACTGATTGGTACAGGTCCTTTTTTGATAAGAGTGCTGGGTCACTTTACGCATCTCGAGATGGAATGGGAATGGCCGGACCTGCGTCATTTGTGGCAGCGGCTCGCCGGGATTTACACGGTCGTAAGATATGACGGGCGGGGCATCGGTCTTTCCGGAGCCTACGACGGCGAGTTTACCGAAGACAAACGGCAACTGGATCTTGATGCCGTACTGGACGCGGTTGGTGCGACTGCAGGCGTGACGTTGCTCGGCATCTCGGAGGGCGGGTGGACGGCCGCCGCTTATGCGAATCGGCACCGCACGAGAATCGCAGCGCTCATTCTCTATGGCTGCTATTGCCGCGGCGTTTCTGCCCGTCCTGAGTTCGACCCTGAAGAGGACAAAGCATTGCTGACATTGATACGAAAAGGCTGGGGACGTGACACGCCTGCATTCAGGCAGCTTATTACGAGCAGCTTCTTTCGCCATGATGCCGATCCTGCACTCATAGCGCACTTTAATGATATTCAGCGTGCCTCCGCTGACGGCGAAACGGCTGCTCGGTACATGGCCTCGCTGCATGCGCGCGGCGACGGCCGCGTGATCTTCGAGGAGGTTGCGGTACCCACGCTCGTCCTGCATAATCGCGATGACTCCGTGGTAGGCACCG
>CAYSMU010000347.1:984-4078 GCA_964432145.1 uncultured Chloracidobacterium sp. | reverse complement strand
AAAATATAAGAATGAGATCGCTCCGGCTTTAGCAAAGGAGTTCGATATCAAGAATCCGATGGCGATCCCGAAGATCGAAAAGGTCGTCGTCAACATGGGGCTAGGCGAAGCTTCGGCTAACGCCAAGATACTGGACGTTGCGACTGAGGAACTAAAGACGATAACCGGGCAAAAGCCGGTTATCACCAAGGCCAAGAAGTCGATCGCTGCCTTTAAGCTTCGTCAGGGAATGGCGATCGGCACAATGGTCACTCTGCGGGGAGCGCGGATGTATGAGTTCCTTGATCGCCTGATCTCGGTCGCTTTGCCGCGGGTCCGCGACTTTCGCGGCATATCCGGTAAAGCGTTCGACGGCCGCGGAAACTACACTCTCGGTATTCGCGAGCAGATGATCTTCCCGGAGATCGACTTTAACAAGGTCGACAAGACGCGTGGCATGAATATTTCCATCGTTACGACAGCACGTAACGACGACGAGGCCCGATCGCTTCTCAAAGCGCTTGGAATGCCCTTCAGACAATAGAAACATGGCAAAGATAAGCAAGATAGTTAACAACAATCGCCGCAAGGAAAAGGTCAAGCTTTACGCTGAGCGTCGCGCCGCCGCGAAAAAGATCATCAATAATCCGAAGTCGACCCCGGAAGAGGTCGACGCGGCGGTGATCAAGCTGCAGAAGATGCCGCGTGATGCCTCGCCTTCGCGAGTTCGTAACCGCTGTTCTCAGACGGGCCGTTCGCGTGGATTTTTGAGGAAGTTTGGCGTATCGCGAATCGCCCTTCGTGACCTGGCACTCGAAGGCCAGATCCCGGGGGTCATCAAGTCAAGCTGGTAGGTTTTTGATTACGGCAGGCGGCCCAACATTAGAGGGCCGAACCGCCATAATAAACGGAGTTAATAAGAATGACAGATCCAATAGCCGATATGCTCACACGGATCCGCAATGCGATAGCAGCGGGCCACCAGCGTGTAGATATCCCGGGCTCCAAGCTCAAGATGGAAGTAGCACGTATCCTCAAGGAAGAGGGCTACATCAATAATTTCTCGGTCAAGGGCGAAGGCGTAAAGTACATGATCCGCGTTTTCCTTCGCTATGACGCGAAAGGCGTTTCGTCGATCACTCACTTGTCGAGAGTGTCCACTCCGGGCCGTCGCGTCTATGTTGGCTCGGCCGACATTCCGAAGGTCCTTGGCGGATACGGCGTGAATATCGTCTCAACATCGAAAGGCTTGATGAGCGGAAAACAGGCTCGTGCCGAACGTGTCGGCGGCGAGATACTGGCAGAGGTTTACTAATAAGGAAATAGGATGAAGGACGGGCAGTCCCGTCACCCAATCCGAATAAAGATATGTCCAGAGTTGGAAAAAAACCGATCTCGATCCCAGCGGGTGTAACCGTCACCATCGGTGAATCGGAGATGGAAGTAAAAGGGCCGAAAGGCACGTTGAAAACCCCGATCCCGGCCGGAGTCTCCTTCAAGCAGGAGGATGGAACGTTGACGGCCGAAAGGGCTGGTGACGATCAGGCCGCGTTCCACGGGCTGGCCCGAGCATTGGCGAACAATGCAGTCGTTGGCGTTACTGAAGGGTTTACAAAGGATATGGATATCGTCGGTGTGGGTTACAAAGCTGACGTTCAAGGAAAGAAGATCGTATTCGCCCTCGGATATTCGCATCCGATCGAATATGTTCTGCCGGACGGTATCGAGGCAAAGGCAGAGCGCGTTAATACTAAAACGTCGATCACCCAGTACCAGACGACGATCACCCTAAGCGGTATTGATAAACAGAAGTTGGGTCAGGTCGCAGCGGAACTGAACCGGCTGCGCAAGCCGGATGCTTATAAAGGCAAAGGTGTCCGTTACGCTGATAAGTACTACAGGTTGAAACCAGGCAAGACTGGAAAATAGTAAATCGTGGATCGTGAATAGAAAGAAAGGCTATTTACGATTCACAATTCACGATTAACTAAATATATGGCACAGAAAAGCAGAGCTGAGATTCGGCAGGGAGTTCATAGCCGCATTCGCAAGAAGGTCAAAGGATCGGCTGAGAGGCCGCGTCTTGCGGTTTTTCGCAGCGTGAATCACATATACGCTCAGGTCATCGACGATGTGAGCGGAAGGACACTGGCAACGGCCTCGACCACTGAAAAGGGCCTCGGGCTGAAATCCGGCGGAAATATTGACGCGGCCAAGACAGTTGGCAAGACGATCGCCGAGCGCGCACAGCAGGCCGGCATATCTACGGTCGTGTTTGACCGCGGAGGATATGTATATCACGGCCGGGTTAAGGCACTGTTGGACGCGACGCGCGAAGCCGGCCTGAATAAGAACGAGGCTGCGGCAAAGGATTCAAAGCAAGAGAGCAAAGATGAAGAGTAAACAGAGAATTTCTCCGAACGGATTGATCCTCAAAGATCAACTGATATCGATCAACCGCGTGACCAAGGTCGTCAAGGGCGGTAAGAACATGTCGTTTGCGGCGCTTGTGGTCGTCGGCGACGAGGCCGGACACGTCGGATTCGGTACCGGAAAGGCAAAGGAAGTGCCGAACGCCATCAAGAAGGCGGTCGAAGCGGCCAAGAATAACCTTATTCGGGTCCCGCTGATCGACGGTACGCTTCCCCATGAGTTGATCGGTGAATACGGCGCTGGCCGTGTGCTGCTGAAACCGGCAGCCGAAGGAACCGGCGTGATCGCCGGCGGTGCTGTCCGCGCCGTGCTTCAGTCGCTGGGGGTTCACAATGTTCGCACCAAGATCCTTGGTTCGAACAATGCTCATAACGTTATTCGAGCGACGTTCAATGGTCTTACACGAATGAAAGATCCGATAGAGGTGGCTCGTCTTCGTGGAAAACAGGTGGAAGAACTCGTCTGATTGCGGATTTCGCGATCAGTTTCGCGATCGAGGTTACAATTGCAGCGGACAGGTTAGCGGAAGAGATCCGCATTCCGCAATCAATTCGAAATTGAGATATGGCAAAGAAAGCAGAAACAACAGGCGGCGAGATCAAGATCCAGTATTACCGGAGCATGATCGGCTACGCGAAAAAGCAGAAGGAGATCGTCAAGAGCCTTGGTATCACTAAGCTCA
>CAYSMU010000347.1:0-974 GCA_964432145.1 uncultured Chloracidobacterium sp. | reverse complement strand
ATAGCGGTCAGGGTGGTTAGGTTTCGGCATTACAGAAGCTTAATCCGATGCGCGATACAGCTGTATGTGGTCGCCTACAACTTCGGTTTAAATGACCCCGACCTGCCAGAAGCACGGCCCGACACACCCGCATCACGCGGTATTGTCGCAAAGGTCCCGCATTTGTTGAGGATCGTAGACTAAATCGTTGGCGATAGATCGCAGATGGTTATTTTTCTAAGGCAGCGATCATCGAACAACGATCAAAACTTAAAGTTATGGCTTTATCATTAAACAATTTACATCCGGCTCCGGGTTCGACCCACAAAAAGAAGCGCGTCGGCCGCGGCCCAGGCTCCGGTCTTGGAAAGACTGCCGGACGCGGCCATAAGGGCCAGAAGTCACGCTCGGGTTATTCGAGCCGACCGGGGTTTGAGGGCGGACAGATGCCGCTCCAGCGACGTCTTCCAAAGCGCGGATTTACCAATATCTTTAAGAAGCAGTGGGTCGAGATCAGCCTGGCGAAGATCGAAGAGAACTTCAAAGCGGGCGACGAGATCACTCCCGAGATCCTGCACGACCGCGGCCTGATCAAAAAGGCAAAACACGATCTGGTGATCCTGGGAACCGGCGAGGTAACGAAATCGTTAAACATATCGGCACACAGGTTTACCAAGACGGCAAAGGAAAAGATCGAAAAAGCCGGCGGAACGGCAACCGCGATCGTAAAGGCCGCAGAGGCAGCAGCTTAGTATCGTTGATCGTGGTTCGTTGATCGGAGCGTTTGGCGATGAACTAACGACAACGAACGACCAGCAAATATATGGAGAAGTTTTTTAGCGCCGTACAGAACATGTTCAAGGTTCCCGAGCTCCGGAAGAGGATACTCTTCACGCTCGGTCTGCTTGCGGTTTATCGTTTTGGCGCTCACGTTACCGCACCGGGCATCAACAGTGCCCAGCTTGAAAGGGTATGGGGCGAGGTGGCCGGAACGC
>CAYSMU010000346.1:0-4080 GCA_964432145.1 uncultured Chloracidobacterium sp. | reverse complement strand
CATGAACTCGCGCGTACCGGCTTCGCACCGTCAAATCTCATATTTCCTGTGTCGGCCGTAATGCTTCGGGAACGTGCTGACTACGACCGCGTCTTAGGAACCTACTCAAAATCAGTAATGCCGTTCATCGATTTTACTTTGGATGACCGAGGCAACATGACGGTCGAGAATGAAACGGCGGACCTTTATCGTTACTGGGACGCAACCAGATTCGCAGAATATCTCTACGGCTGCGTCGCCGAAACGATTCGCCGTGATCTTCGCGAGGAGATAAGTTTCCTTTCAGTGTTCGATCAGGCACTCAATGAGGTCATGAATATAGTCGATTTGCCCGACCGCCGGGCCTCTCTACTTGTGAGATTGATCCTGCAAAATCGAGGGACGCTCTCAAAAAACAAGCGGGAAAGCGAGTTTCCGGAACTGACCGATGACGAAATCGCATCGATTGAGAAATCGGTCAGGGAAGTCTCCGAGGCAATCGAAGGATGAATCTATCTGCTTGTTTTTCAGTGCGTGTATAGTCTGCGCACTGTAGTGAAAAATGTAGGGACTCTGTGCAGTTTTGGGGTGTTACGTGTTATACGGTAAAAACTGTAAGTGCAGTAAATACAACTAGATAACACTCTGTGACAATTGGTGAGAAGTGGCCAAATCGAATTTGTAATCATCAGGTCGTAAGTTCGAGTCTTATCACCGGCTCCAGTATTAGGCCCCAGTACGCAACGTGCTGGGGCCTTTGCATTAGCTGATAATGACGACATCGATAGATCCCGATCATCGTTACGGCAGTGCAGAAGCATAAGATCACCAAGCCTGCGGGGAGGATGTGATCGCCCTCAACGCTTCCGTTAATTTCATTACATCATTCGGCGAGTTATAGATCGACGGCGTCACACGGATGCAGTCTCCGGCGTCGGGGCCGGAACGTCGGGTCGTCAATATCCCATATTTCTGCGCAAGTTGCTTCGCGACGGCGTCGTTGGCCTTAGCGGTGACGACTCCGTCGAGCCTGAACGAGGTGAGCCCTGCGACCATGTTCGTGGTATCAGGAGTTAGCACTGTAATTCCCTTCATTCTCCGAACCTGCTCTACCCATAGGTTCCTGAGATATCTAAGGCGACCTTCTTTCGCAGGGGTGCCGATCTTCCGGTGAAAGGCGATCGCGGCGGGAATTGCCATGTGCGCTGCAAAATTTGAGGTCCCTGTGTCGATCCGGGCCGTGACGTCCGGCGAACCAGGCGATTTCGACATAAAGGTGTCGATATCGCCAATGCGAGACTTGTTAATGTACATCACGCCGCAGCCGATCGGGGCTCCGACCCATTTGTGGAGATTGGCTCCGACAAAATCGCATCCGAGGTCTTTTATATTGAAATCGACCTGCCCGACCGAATGGGCAGCGTCAAGGATCACGTCGATTCCCCGGTCTTTTGCCATTTTTGCGATCTTGGCGACGGGGATAATGAGCCCGGTCAGATTATTGAGATGTGTTAATAACAGGAGTTTTGCCTGTGGGTGCCTCGCGAGTGCTTTATCGTAAAACGATAAAATGTCCGCCTCGCTGAGTTGTCTCTCCTGCGCAGGTTCGGGAAAACTGATCTTGACGGGCTTTGCCCCGCGCCTCTCTTCGAGCCACCGCATGGCCGTTTTCATCTCTGCGTAATCGAGGTCCGCGTAAATTACGGTGTCGCCCGGCCTAAGTTTGTTATACCCGGCGATCAGCGCCTGCAGCGCCTCGGTCGCACCGCGCGTTAACGCGACTTCGTCGATCCCGACGTTTAGAAAACCCGCGACCGATTCGCGAACACCCCGGTACATCTCAGCTGCCTGAAGCCTTGCAAAATACGTATTTTCTGTGTTGATAAAGTCCGTAAGTCGCTTATATTCGTTAAGCACCGGTTGGGCCATGATGCCCCAGTAGCCATTTTCGAGATTCGTGATCGACGAGGTCACCTTGTAGTTCCGGGCGATCTTTCTCCACCCGGCCTCGTCGTCCGGCCTCAAGGGCAAATTCGGAATGAGATCGGCGAGCGATGCCGAGAAATTGTCGGAATATTCCGCCCATTCCCGTGCTGTAACGGGAAGAATATCGGCAAGGCCGATCGCACCCGCGGCCACAACGCCTCCAGCCAAAAACTGCCTCCGCGAAAATGGTGTCTTTTTCATGGTCATAATTCTCCAAGAACTTCCCTGAGTTTCCAAAAAGCCCGCTCGAT
Organism: uncultured Chloracidobacterium sp.; assembly: GCA_964432145.1. GTDB lineage: Bacteria > Acidobacteriota > Blastocatellia > Pyrinomonadales > Pyrinomonadaceae > OLB17. Next base: position 1,864 of record CAYSMU010000346.1, on the reverse strand, counting down.
CTAATCTCGCGCAATATTACCAGAGTTTTTGCCGATCGGGATCATTCCAAAGGCACCTTGGTCTCGACACCTATCTACGATTGCTTTGGCGGGGATGCAATGTTACCCTGACTCAAATCCGGCTTTACATTTGAGAATTTCACCCGACGTCTGCAGCTTTGCGCGATACGTCCGCGGTGTCAACGCGGCCGGCAGCATCGGTCCAGGGAGCAAATACGATATGGCATTGAGAAGATCTATTACGATTTTAGTAGCGATCATTTGTTTAAGCATCGCGACAGCGGGACAGTCGGAAAGGCGCCCGTTGAAGCTTGACGACCTCTTCAAGATAAAAAACGTAGGCGATCCGCAGGTGTCGCCCGACGGGCAATGGGTCGCCTATGTTGTCTCATCGATAGATGTTAAGGCAGACAAGTCGGATTCGAATATCTGGATGGTCAGCTGGGACGGCAATACTCAGCGGCAGATCACCTTCTCCACCGACAGCGAGACCTCGCCGCGTTGGAGCCCGGACGGAAAATATCTGTCCTTTGTGTCGTCGAGACCCGGGCCAAACCGCGGCAGTCAGGTTTGGATCCTCGATCGAAGCGGCGGCGAAGCGACTCAGTTGACCGACATCAAGGGCCGTCTGCAGAGCTACGAATGGTCACCCGACTCTAAACGCCTGGCGATGGTGATCGGCGATCCTGATCCTGATGCGGCCGAAACGCCAGCCGCAGGAGCGGCTGCCAAGCCGCCAAAGCCGATCGTTCTCGACCGGTACAAGATCAAACAGGACGGCCAGGGCTATTTGATCTCGGGCCGCAAGAGCTACATTTACCTCTACGAGATCGCCGGCAAAAAACTCGACCGCCTGACAAAAGGCAAATGGGACGAAGGGACGCCTGTGTGGTCACCCGATGGCGGAAAGATAGCGTTCACGAGCAATCACAAGGCCGATCCCGATCGAGATCCCGGATCGCAGATCTACGTTGCCGACGCAAAGCCGGGTTCGATAGAGAAACAGGTCACGCCAGACACCAGCCGCGGCGGACGTCCGGAATGGAGCCCGGACGGCAAGACGCTCGTGTTTCTCGAGTCCGACGAACTCAAATACGGCGCGTACAACATGTCGCACCTCACAACCGTCGCATCGGACGGCGGATCGGCTCCGGTCAGGGTCAAAGCGGCTGAAGACCTTGATCGTGGAGTGTCGAATCCTTATTACTCAGCCGACGGCAAGTCGGTACACCTTCTCGTCACCGATGACATGTCTGTGTACCCCGCAAAGGTCGATATCGCTGGCGGTAAAGCCGAACGCCTTATGCCCTCGCCTACCGTCATCTCTAACTGGGATCACGCCGGCGGCCGTGTCGCGGTCCTGTCAGGCGGCGACAACAAGGCAACCGAGGTCTATGCTTTTGAGAACGGCGGTTTGCGGCAACTCACGCATCAGAACGACGCCCTTTTCGCAGAGATAAACTGGCCGGTGACCGAAGAAATGCGGTTCACGAGCAAGGACGGCACGCCCGTTAACGGCTTGCTCACGTACCCGACGGGCTATGTCAAAGGCACGAAGGTCCCGTTCCTTCTGCGGATCCACGGCGGGCCGAACGGGCAGGACCAGCATTCGTTTTCGGCCGAACGCCAGTTTTTCGCGGCGAACGGCTATGCCGTGCTCGCGGTCAACTATCGCGGCAGTTCGGGCCGGGGACAGAAGTTCTCACGCTCGATCTTTGCAAACTGGGGACAATATGAAGTCCAGGACCTTCATGCCGGGGTCGATCATGTGGTCAAACTTGGGGTTGCCGACCCGGACAAAATGGGTGTCGGTGGATGGAGCTACGGCGGCATCCTGACCGACTACACCATCGCCACCGACACC
>CAYSMU010000345.1:0-4086 GCA_964432145.1 uncultured Chloracidobacterium sp. | reverse complement strand
AAAACGGCTCTGAAAAACTAAGATAGTCAATATAACGGGGCCGACCCTTCTCGCTCTGGGGGTCTACGGAACAATGCGGAAATTGAATTCGTATTGGGCGGCGGCATCTCCGGATACGGTCAATTTGTAAGTTGCCGGTCTGAGCTTATCGGCTGAGATCCTTACGTCGATCGCGGTTTCGTTGGGTAAGCCGGTATTGTATTTGGCTGTCTGAGAGATCTGAACGTTGTTGAGCCTGATCGTAAAGGGCGCACCGGTGTCGCCGCGTGGGACGATAAGGGTGACGATCAAGTCGTTCCCTGCTGCCGGCATTTTTATATCGACCGGATCGTCCGCATTATTCGGCCGCAGCTTGACCAAACCATCTCTGAGGCCCTGTGTCGGCGAGATTGTCGGCCGCGGCGTTGACGAGACATTCGTTGCGTTTGAACCGTTAGCCGCGACGTCCGGCCGTCCGGTAAAAAATGATACGCTCACGATCACGACGCCGACGCCGGCGATCAGTATTAGCGACGCCATGCCGAGACCTATTGCATACTTGAAAGCCTTCAGTCCGTTCCAAAAGGATTGCCATGACGAATCGGGCTCAGGAGTCTTTGCCGGATATTTCTCGTGCAGGATCACGTTCCTAAGTGCGATCGCCGTGGATAGCTTATGTCGTCGCGACGGCACATGGCCGAGGCTCGACTCAAAGCGTTTACGCGCGTCTCCGTCCATTTGCCGGGCGGCATATTTGTCCGTCAGGTCGTTTTCGAGCTCGAGCGTTGAATAAAACAGATCGTCGTCCTCAAAAAACGCCTGTTCAGCCGACTCCTGTTCCGCCTCCGAACATTCGTGAAGCAGAAAGCGGGTCATTTGATCGATCTTGGCTTTGTCCGATTCCATTCGCCCAATACTCCCAATAACAAGTGACAATAAATCCGTTTCGGTTACAGAACTAAATGCAATCCGCAACGCACTTTTCAAGTTTTACCCGCAGACGGCACACGCGAACCTTCAACGCGTTTGTCGTCATTCCAAATTCCATCGCCAGGGCTTTGCGATTGTCCTTATACTTCGCGAAGCGCTCGGTGTCGTAATAGTTTAGGATCAATGTCCGTTCGCGGTCGTTACTTTGGGTGATCTCGACAAGGCATTTTCTAAGGCACGCAAGTCTTGCGTCGTCGGCTTCCGGGATTTCGGGCGAGATCGAGGGTTCGGGAACTTCCTCGCTCCACGGCGTTTCCTTGTTTTTCCGAACGAATTCCAACCAGACGAACCTTGCCACCTGACACGCGTAAGCATTGACACTTTCGATTGCGACCCCTTGTTCTAATTTTGCAGCGACCCGGTCTATGGTCTCTTCAGCCAAAGAGTCGGCAGCCGATTCTAACGCTCCACGCCAAAGAAAGAACTTGGTAAGCTTTAGTATGAGGAGATGATACTTCTCACCGGCCGCCGTTTCATCGGCGTCGAGCCTCTTCATTAATAGATGAAAAGAAATTTCGGTAAGCGAGGCCATTGTTTGATCGTTTTGGCGCGGAATTATATCCACTGTATGGCCGAAATGCAATAAAATGCCGCGTGGCGATCCACGCGGCACACTTCGCAGCCTTTTCTTGATCAGATCCCTACGCCATGGCCGGAGTTGGGGCAACATCGGGTGTCGCCTTCGCCTTGTATTTCGAGCGGCGGCGTAGCCAGATACCAACCGAAAAGACGATCGCAAGAAATGCCAGGAATACCAGCACAAGGACAACTGCCGCTGCCGCGATGAGTATCGGTAGATTATTTGACTCCAGATCTTTGTTGGCCTCGCATTCCCTGATCAGGTTTTCTATCTCCGTATATTGTGTCGAAGACCTAAGTGTCTCGAATTTCGCGAGTGCGGATCTGTACTTGCCAGAAAAGTAAAGTTCGAGACCTTCGCGATAAGCTTTGTCGTCCGGGCCGCCCGTATTTTGGATACCGGCCGTGGCCATCAGATCGCGAATGTCGTTCGACGCGACGACGAAGCTAAAGCCCTGAACTTCCTGTCCGTTAACCGGATCGCCACGAAAAGTGAGCAGTCCGAGCACCTCACCATTGTCGTTTACGACCGGGCCGCCGGAATTACCGTGGGTCGCCGAGGCATCGACCTGAAATACCGTTGCACCGTTGTCTCGCTTCTTCAGGGCCGAAACCCGTCCGTCTGTTATCGACGGTTCGAATACCGCGTTGTCGTCCAATGCCTTCGAATCGCCCGCACTCGGATAACCGAGTACCGAAATATGTTCCTGCACACGGACCCTTACCGAGTCGGCAAGTTTCAGGATCGGCAGATCTGAACCGTCGACCTTTATTATTGCGATGTCCTTGCCTTCCTCAGGGGAACTATAAGCCTTTACCTCAAACGGGCGTTTATCGCCATTCTGAAAAAAGACCTCACGAAATGCCTTCATGTTAACGGTCTGCGAAAATTGGGCGATTATGGCAGCCGCATCTTCCTCGTCGAGATCCGATACGCTCATGCCATAATCTTCTGCCACAAACGCCGCATACTGTCGCAGCAGTGTGGTCCTGGCATCTTCTTCGCTTTGGTAAACGCCTGCGACAACGTGGGCGTTGGTAGCTATATAGCCGGATTGATCGATAATGACGCCTGAACCCGACCCGACATGTATCAGATCATACGTCTTGGTGAACTGTGAGCCCTTCCAGGTCGCCTGACCTACGTAACCTTCAAAGATGCGGACTACCGCCGGTTTGGCGACGTATGCCATCTTTTCAGCCGTAGAGAGCCTTTCTTCTGCCGCCGCCGCGAACGTGGTGAAATTTGCTGATCCCAGGATCAGAATAGCGATAATGACCTTCTTAAACATTGCTTCTCCCTCCAAATAAAATACGCATTCTTGTGCGTTCATTCCTGAGTGTCGGAGAAATGAAAAAGGTTACGAATATTTTTTCAAACCGCGAAAATCTCACCTCGTGACAGCCATTACTAGCCAATTTTCCAGCATTCGGGACCTCGTCATTCGTCATACAAAAGAAATCTATTGCTATCTGTGCAACGGATATGATATGTTCAATACCGATTTTTGCGAAAGTGCAAAAATACTGAGGAAAAATGAATGTTTATGCGAAAAAACAATTGAACATTGAACATGGCGAAAAATGGCAGATAACCCATTATTTATCAACAAGATACGTGTTCAATTGGCGATTGAACGGTGCGCCGTTTGTGCGCACAGTGTGCGCCATTTGTCCGGACAAACGGCGCACAGGCGAGAAAGGCGTATGGGCTATGCGTTTGCACGCTGAGAGCGTGGGATATGGGTCAAAGCAGAAGGGACCGCGGAAAGGCTGTCCGCGGGCGGAGAAATCTCAGGCCGTTCGCGGCTCGTCGCCCGTTTCTTCGTACCAGCACCGTGTACAAAAGCGGCGGCGGCGGCGTTCAGCCGGAGTGAATTCGGCCGAGGCCGCGAGCTTTGAGACGAGCAGTTTTTGCTCGTCGTCGAGCTTGTCCCACGAACGCATTCTCGGCGAACCGCAGCGAGGGCATATATTGTCGGAATTGAAACGGTCCATTGTGTTTTTGCGTTTAAGAGACTTCAGTTTAGTATTTTAGAGTCAGATCGAAAATTATCTCAGTTCCAAAACGACAATGGCGGCGCGGGCCGCATATTTCACTATCGATTATGAACCGATATTCCTCTCGAGCGTTGCTTTGCATCATTCTGTTTTCCGTCACCGCGTTTGGCCAGTTGCTCGAACCGAAGTTCGATTTCTACACCCGCGGGCCGTACCGTGAAAGTGTTCCTCGTCCGCAGAGCATTCTTCGCTTTGACGTCGGCGACCATCATACGACCTATGCCCAGATGGAGCAGGTCATCGAGGCGATCGCTAAATCCGCTCCCGACCGCGTAAAGATCTTTGACATCGGCACGACGAACGAGCACCGTATGCAGCACCTCGTCGCGATCTCGGCTCCCGAGAATATCGCTCGCCTCGACGAGATCAAGGCTCAGAACGCGCGCCTGACCGACCCTCGTAAGACCTCAGCCGCCGAGGCAGCGACCATCGCCCAAAGCAATCCGGCTATCGCATGGATGGCGTACACGATCCACG
>CAYSMU010000344.1:0-4092 GCA_964432145.1 uncultured Chloracidobacterium sp. | reverse complement strand
CTACGCACAGTCGGCTCCAGCACAACGCGATTCATCGGTACGCCATCACTGCGGGTGAGAAGGCCCGGTGATAGGATGAGCGTGGCGATCGTGCCTTGGCCAGCAGGAGAACGGTCTATGCGGTCTCGCCGTTGGTTGATCTCGTCTTCAAGTTTCTGCCGCTCGGATTCTAGCTCCTTAATTCGGTTTTCGCCCGATGTCGCCTTTTCCCGTTCCGCGGCAAGTTGGTTTTCGATCTCGTGTTGCTGTGCTTGCTTTGCGACAAGCTCAGCCTCTCGGTCGCGGCGTTCCCGGTCATTTTGCTGCTGAATTGCGGCAAGTTCGTTATTGATCCGCGAATTTTGTATCAACAGACCTACCACGCCGACCATAAGAAGCAAGCCTGCCGCCGCCATTCCAAACTGTAGAGCCGAGCTAAAATTGAAAAACGCAGCGATCGATCTTAGAAGTGAGGGGCTTTCCTCCATAGGGACTGGGACAAAGGCCCGCTCCCGCGACAGATCGGCCGATGCTTCAATAAATGCGCCCGCAAATGCGGCCCGGCCGCGATCTTCGCGAGTTCGAAGAAACTTCTGTTCAAAGACCTGCCGTTCGCTCGCGTTCAGTTCATCTTGCTGATATTCGTAAAAAAGTTCGTCCTCGCACGCAAGCATTTCGTCAAAGGCCATGTCGTCAGCGAGGAAACGCGCCTCAACCGCCGACCGTTCATCGTCAGTCAAAGCGTCGAGCAAGTATCTTCGTATTTGATCTGTATTCGTTTCTATATTCATTTCAATGAAAGCACGGCAAAGTGCCTTTCAATCAATTAATGTCGAAAAACCAAAAACATTTCATATCGCGTCCTTCATACAGCCCGTAACGCATTTCTGCAAACCTTCTCGTATCCGACACGCGCGAATCCGCAAAACGTTGATCGGCACTTTCAACTTCTCCGCCAAAGTTTTACGTATTTCCTTTTTATTATCGCCGTGATGATAGGCAATTATCAGGTCGCGGCTCTCGGCCGGTAATTCGCTCAGACACTCACGCATACAGCCGTGACGGTTCGCATTCGCGTTTTCCTCTGCTTCTTCGTCGAGCAGTTCCTCTGTATGCTTGGCAGTTTTGCCCGCCCGGTCTAGTTCGACTATATCCTCGTGTTTATGTTTTTGCTGCCCGCGCCAATACTCGCGCAGGACATTCAGGGCCGTCCCGTGGAAATATGAGTACGGATCCGCAACATCGAGAGGCGTGTTCTCAAATATTCGCCTTGTCACCCGGTTGATCGTAATGTCCGCGTATTCTTCTTCAGGGATACAGTTTCGCCATTTGAAGAGCTTAATTAGCCGTTGGCGCAGTTTCTCATACTTCTCTGCCGCAACCTCGACGTCCTGATCGAGCCATGCAAGCAGCTTTTCGAAAGCTTCGGGCGTAACTTCCCAGTCCTTTTTTAGTGAACTATCGGTAGCCATCGGGGACCTGATCACTTCCACTCGCCCTGCAACACAAAGGCAGACCAATAAAACGGAGAGTTCCACCTCTTCTCGCGCAACATCGAAATTTGAGATGTTCGAAGGGCCGCCGCCGGGCTTGGGGCCCCATCTCTCAGCAGCTCACGATAAAAACGCTGCATCAATTCGCTCGTTGCCTGATCATCAACCCTCCAGAGGCTAACTGCAACACGTCTTGCCCCCGCATACATAAATCCCCGGGTCAGGCCGACAATTCCTTCGCCTCGAATACTGCGGCCAAGGCCTGTTTCGCATGAGCTGAGAACAACTAATTCGACCGGAAGTTTTAGGTTGTAGATCTCATGCAGCCGTAGAAAACCATTCTGTGGCCGACCGTTCGGGTCGAATAGCGACAAAACGATGCCGCTCAGTTCGGGCTGTTGACTGTTGAGCAATCCATGCGTCGCAAAATGGATATACTGATATTGTCCCAGTTCATCGACAAAGACCGCTTTCCGATTGGCGTCAAAATCGAGGGCACGTTTACTTTTCGCGGGTGAAGTGAGAGCGAGGATCGCCTGAGCCTCGCGCCGCGAACCCGGAAGGCGCGGCAAGTTTGTAGGAAGCCTATCATTCGGCAGCGAAGAATTGAGCGATTGCTGTGTCGAGCTGAAATTCGGTCGCGATGACCTCGCCGCAACGTCGGCCCTTATTCGCATGTCGTCACTGCTAAAAACCGGATCGGCAAAAACAGCTATTGTTTTCGCCGGGCGTTTTCGATTTGCTAACTCGTTGCGCATTGCGGCGAGCGCCATCGTAGAGGGCAGCGTGACAAGCTCGTGATCCTCGATCAAATAGCGTCCCGCACGCGATGAAAGTGCCGCAAAAGGAATGTATTGCAGCATGCCGTCAGCAACTATTAACAGTCGTTTTCTGGTCAGGTCCGCAGCCGCCGGAGCAAGGACCATCCTACTTAGGTTTTCAGCGGCGACAGCGATCTCAGACGATCGGGATTCGACCTTCAATTTCTCGTACAGGCTTCGAGCCGCTGATTCCGTTTCATGGCGATTTTGCAAAACGAAGCTTTTTAGATCTTTGTCAGACACGACCCAAAGGAAGCTGCGTTCTTTTCCCAGCCAGTACTCCAGAACCAAGGTGTCTGGGTCGAGAAGCTGAGCTTGAATTTGCTCTATACTGATCGGCTGGGGCTGCGTCAGTGCAGCGTATCTCGGACTACTGGCCCGAATCCTGGCTTGAATCAACTTATATTCGTTAAGGAGTAGTCGTAGATTGGCGTCGGCAACGTCGATTTGGGACTGAGGCCGTTTTTGCAGGATCATTTGGTAGCGGCTTTGTTCCGCGGCATTGATCTTCTGCTGCAAGTCCTTTTCCTCGTCGAGAAGCACTGGCTCAATACCCTGCCGAATGTCGGCATTCGCTTCGACCAGCAGCTCAGTCAAGCCACGAGCACGGGCCCTTTCAGAGGCCTGCAACGCCAGAGCGTCGTATCCAGCAAGCGGCGACGCATGATGCATGGTCATCAAGAGATCGATATAGAGATCATAGAGATCCTGCGTCTGAGCAAAATATGCGGAACGAAACTCCTCACTCAGAATTCCGGCTCGAGTTGATTCGACGATCCCGATCGCTTCCTCGATCTTCGTCTTCGCTGCAGAGAGGTTATTCCGTTTTCGTTCCATTCGAGCAAAAGAAAATAGAACCGCTGTTTCGACGCTTCGCACACCTCGTTTTCGCGCCATCGAAAGTGACTCATCCAATATCCCGAGTGCCTTCTCTATATCGCCGGCCCGCTCACGTATCTGAGCCAGGCCAAGCAGAGTTACCGGCTCACCAAATGCATCCGTGATCCGCTTCCATATCGTCAGGGCTTCATCAAAGTGCTTGGTGGCGCTAGCCAGATCCCCGGTTCTGAGAAAATGAAAGCCGAGTTGATTTAGCGTGTTCGCCTCGCCGCGTGTACCCGGCCGATCGGCACGATACGTCTGCAGCGACTGGGCAAAATACTCAAAAGACCTTCGCTCGTCCCCGCTGCTGGCTTGACCCATTGCATTCAACGTGCCGGCGACACGATGCATATTGCCGATCGCACGCCAATTCCTCTCTACCTTTGCGTAGTGATCCATTGCTGATGCGATCTCGCCGAGACTCAAATAAAAATTGCCCAGCAACATCAGGATCTCTGTCTCCCCAGCCCGATCACCGTTTGAAATATAAATAGGCAAAGCCGCTTGAGCGTGATCCAGGACTTCCTGATAGTGACCGAGGCGAATGCTGGTGCCGCTGATCCAGTTATGCGTACTGGCGATCTCAGAGGAGATCTTCATTGACCGCCAGAGGGCGAGCGAACGCGAAAAATAGTCGAGGGCCTTTCGACGTTCGCCGCTCGCGACCAATGCAGAACCGATAGCCCGGAGTGCGAACGCCTGGCCGATCTGATCACCACAACTACGAAACTGCTCGAGGGCGGCGCCGTAAAGTTCAAGAACCTTTGGCAACTCGCTCGGGTCGGACCGTTCGAAAAGCTTTCCGGCCTCCGTAAGCAACTCGTAAGAAACCAACCTAAGGCGATCTAACGTATCGGCGGCCTTGGTCGGCTGAATCTTTATCTCGTAGCGGCCGGGCGGAGCGGTCCTGTTTGTTG
>CAYSMU010000343.1:0-4099 GCA_964432145.1 uncultured Chloracidobacterium sp. | reverse complement strand
GCGTAGATTCGACCACCCGGTCTTGCCGGCTGTCGCATGAGAATTTGGATCGACGCTCAAGTTTCGCCCCGGATCGCCCAGTGGATTGAGGATAATTTTGAATTCGAGGCGACGGCGGTTCGGGATAGGGGGCTTCGAGATTCCGAGGACGCCGAGATCTTCAAAGCGGCAAGGGCGGAAAATGCCATCCTCTTGACAAAGGATCGTGATTTTTTAGATCTGCTTGGTCGGTTCGGACCGCCGCCAAAAATGATTTGGTTGACGTGTGGTAATACTTCGAACGAAGCCCTTCAGCATATTCTCGCCAAAACTCTAAGGGAAGCCGTGGAATTGCTTGAAAATGGCGAATCCATTGTGGAAATCAGCACAGTACTAGTATTAGAACCATGAAAAAGCTATCTGTTTACCTACTCATCGTATCGTTCTTCTTGACCAGCGTTCCATTCGTCGTCGCCGACGACGGCATGTGGACGTTCGACAATCCTCCGCTCAAGCAGTGGAAAGAACGCTACAATTTCGAGCCGTCAAAGGAATGGCTGGACAAGGTGCGTCTTGCCTCGGTCAAGTTCCCGGGAGCATCGGGCGTATTTGTATCGCCGAACGGGCTGATCGCGACTAATCATCACGTTGCATCGGGCTTCATCGAACGGCTCTCGAGCAAGGAACGCGACCTGCTTAAGAATGGCTATTATGCCAAGACTCAGGCAGAGGAGCTGAAAGTACCGGACGGCAATGTTTCGATCCTCGAGTCGTACGATAACGTGACCGAGCGGGTTCACAACGCAGCAAATTCCGGTGCAACTGATGCTGAAAAGGCGACAAAACGCTCGGCCGAGATCGCGGCGATAGAAAAGGGTTGCCCGGCCGGCTTGCGCTGCGAGGTGGTTTCGCTTTACAGCGGCGGTGAGTATTGGAACTATCGATTTAAGCGTTACACCGATGTCAGGCTTGTCATGGCTCCGGAGGAACAGGCGGCATTCTTTGGCGGCGACTACGACAATTTTGTCTATCCGCGGCATGACCTTGATTTTACCTTTGTCCGAGTTTACGAAAACGACAAACCGGCGAGCACACCGAACTACCTCAAATGGTCGGCGACGGGTGCTCCTGAGGGCGAGTTCATAATCGCGTCGGGATATCCCGGTTCGACCGCCCGCCTGCTGACGGTCGCTCAGCTCGCGTATCAGCGAGATGTGGGCAATCCGCTGCAGGAAAAGGTCTGGAAGACGCGGCGCAAGGCCCTCGAGGAATATTCGAAACGCGGGGCCGAACAGCTTCGGCAGGCGAACCCGGGAATGCGTTCGCTTGCCAATTCGCTCAAGCGACTCGAAGGCCAACAAAACGGACTGCTCAATCCGCGTAACTTCGCCAAGAAGGAAGCCGAGGAAAAAGACCTGCGCGACAAGCTGGCGACGAAACCAGACCTGAATAATCAATACGCACCCGCATGGGAAGCGATTGCCAGAGCGAACGCAGAACTGCCGGCGAAGGCGAACCAGTTGGCATTTTCGAGCCTGGGCTCGTCCCGGCTCGCGACGATCGCACAGCAGATCGTGACTTACCACATCGAGACCGCAAAACCGGACGCGCAGCGTTACGCTGAGTATCGCGACGCGAGACTTGAGGCGTTCAGATCGTCACTTCTCTCGCCCGCTCCTATTTACTCTGAGATGGAGGAAGCGGCATTGGTCCATTGGATGAATGAGGCCCGAAAAACGCTGGGTGCGAGCGATCCATTCGTCAAAGCCGCTCTCGGCGACGCCGAACCGGCCGAGGTCGTCGGCCGAGCGATCCGCGAGACAAAGCTCAACGATCCGGCCGTACGAAAGGCAATGCTCGAAGGCGGTGCCGCGGCAATTGCCGCTTCGACCGATCCGATGATCATGCTCGCCCGGCGAGTTGAGCCTGTGATCCGCGAACTTCGCTCATGGAACGAAAGTAAGATCCTCGCGGTCGAGACTTCGAACGGCACCAAGATCGCCCAGGCCCGCTTCGCCGTTTACGGCAAAAATATGCCGCCCGACGCCAACGGCCACCTGCGTCTTTGCTACGGCGTGATCAAGGGATATGAGGAAGATACGACACTAGTTCCGTACAAGACCACATTCTTCGGCCTGTACGACCGTGCATTCAGCTTTGGCGAAAAGGACCCGTTCCATCTGCCCGCAAGCATAAAAAATGCCCGGACAAAGATCGACCTCTCGACACCGCTTAACTTCGTATACACGGCTGATACGATCGGCGGAAACAGCGGTTCGCCGGTCATCAACCGCAAGGGCGAGGTCGTGGGCCTCAATTTCGACAGTAATAATCAAAAGCTTTCGAACCGCTATTGGTACATAGAGGAAAACGAGGGCTCGCGAGCCGTCGGCGTGCATTCTGCCGGTATTATCGAGGCGTTGAAAAAGGTCTACGGCGCGGATGCCCTGGTAACCGAGCTTATCGGTAACTGATCATTGAAACACTCGGTGATCGGGACGGCATAGCCTTTACGCGCAAACCCGTAATCGGTTCCGTTCCATGTTTCCAATGAGGCCGATCTCTTTTCGAGGTCGGCCTTTTTAGCGGCGGGCATCAGCGTCCGCCATTCGGGACACGCCTGGTCGCGAACGACGCGCTTCACTGTCGGATAGAGATTGAATGCATAACCCGAGGGATTGAGGGCCTCGTTCATATGGTCGGAGATGAATGGCTTTAACAGGGCCACTCGCAAGTCGATGTCATCGTTTACCTGCCATTTGCCGTTAACAAGCCGCAGAATCGCGGGCCGTGTCGACGAGCCTATCGTGACCGGCGACGTCAGGCCCTGGTAGAAATTCATTCCCGCGAAGTTAGCAAAAAGGTCCGCGTTCGAGTAAACACCCGAAACCAACAGGCCGAAGTAAGTCCTTTCAGTACGCTGGCCCCAGGCGACGGCCTTTCGGTCCGCTTCCTCTGCGGATCTGCCTTTCGCTGACTCAGAACTGCGGATCTTGTAATAGTCGTAGCCCTGTTGGAAGAAATGCTCGATCTTATCGGTCCCGAGTTCGACGCCATACATCCTGACGGTCGGGCTTAGCGTCAGCTGATTCGAGGGTTTGAAGAAATATATCGAGTCAGAGTAAGGCACTTTGTATCGATCGGGTGTGACCGCGAACTTGTGCCCGTCGAACCATTTACCGGTCTTTGTAACAAACAGGCTGCCGTCGCCGATCAAGCGGAAGACCTCACGGGCGACCGCGTCGTTCGACCTCAGATGCGCGAGCTTCTTCGCCGAGTCCGGCGGAGATGAACATCGGGGAAGATGCCCCATGCTGCTGAGACACGCCTCTTCAAAAGCGATCTCAGCGTTCACAGTACTAACAGCCGCCAATAGGTTTTGCTCGACATACAGCGTCACTTCGTCACCTATATCGCCGAGCGGTACGGGCGAAAGGTGATATTGATCGGTCTCGAACGCAAGACTGAACGTGTTAAGAATGAGGAGCGAGAGAATGAGCAGTGTGGCTGATGCAGAATGTCTCATAATCGCGAATTAATGTAAACAGCCGCTCAAACTTCACCCTGACCGCGTGCTGCATTAAACTAAGATGTCTTAAAACGGCGACGCGTGGTATTGGTGTGCCGACAAATTCAATGAGGCTAAAATTATGAAGAAAGTTCGATTGGCGTGCGTTTTGCTGCTGATGCTGGCTGCGGGGTCGATAGGTATATCCGCCCAGAGCGGCCGCTCGCCCGAGGTGGCGAAGATCGACTCTTATTGCGCAAAGGTAGACGCGCTCCGAAAAAAGCTAAAACGGCCGAGCCTGATCTTCGCCGATACCGCGGATATGAACGACGACACGCCAAAGTGGCGTGCGTTTGCCTCGGAAAAAGAACTCGAGCGATTTAGGAAGAAGACCGAGACCTACCAGATCGCCTACAATTGGCTCAAGGGCGGCAAGATCGTCGCGTCAAACTTCACGCTGTTCAGCGGCTCAGGCGACTGGGTCTCGTACCTTTACCAGTGTTATCGCGAAGACGGTTCGCTCGCCCGCGTCGAGACCGACTTTCGCACCTTTAACGGCGATTTCAAGGTACTTCGCAAACGATACTTCGATACAGAGGGCAAATTGATCAC
>CAYSMU010000342.1:0-4100 GCA_964432145.1 uncultured Chloracidobacterium sp. | reverse complement strand
CTGACGCGTCCCGCGGTCGAGGCCGGCGAACGCCTCGGCTTTCTGCCCGGCGACCTTCAGGACAAGGTCGACCCGTACCTGCGCCCGCTGTACGACGCGTTGTTCGATCTGGTCGACGCCGAGAAAGTCACAAAGATGCTCGAGAAACGCATCATCGAGATCGCACCGCTCGCCTTCATGCGCGGCCGGACTCTCTCAGACGCGTTCATTATTCTCGACGAGGCCCAAAACACGACCAGCGAACAGATGAAGATGTTCCTCACCCGCATCGGTTTTGGTTCGAAAGCCGTTGTGACCGGCGACCGCACGCAGATCGACCTGCCCAGAGGTCAAAAGAGCGGCATCAAGGAAGCCGAGATCGTGCTCAAAGATCTCGAAGGCATCGAATTTGTTTATTTCAGCGAAAAAGATGTCGTCCGCCATAAACTCGTTCAGATGATCGTCAAGGCTTACGAGACCCATTCGGTCGAGAACGATCCCAGAGAGAATTAACCTATGCCAGTCGTGGTGAATCTCCAGCGCAAAGTCAGGCTCGACATCTCATCTATCAAGATCTTTACTCAGACGCTCGAAGTAAGTGTTGCCGAGGCGGCCGGCAAAGAGTTCAGCATCGCTTTCATCTCGGACCGGCGAATGGAACAGCTCAATCACCTTTTCCGTGACAGGAAGCAGACGACCGACGTACTTTCCTTCCCGCACGAGCCCGACGAATTCGACCCCGACAAAGATAATCTCGGCGACATCGTCATCTCAGCCGAACAAGCCAAAAAGCAAGCCGCTGATAATGGCCTTACATTGGATATAGAGATCAAACAACTCATCCTCCACGGCCTCCTTCACCTCTGCGGTTACGACCACGAGACAGACAGCGGCGAAATGAACGCCCGCGAACTCAAACTGCGTAGTACGCTGCGGATATGACTCGATGCGGCAGGAAAGCTCCGGCCAGGTTTCGGTTTATATCCGGTCTGGTCATCTCAGTAATTACAGAGGTACTAAAGGCGACAGCGATCCATGGAGATCGAGGGGATTCGCGGTGAATGCTGGGTACAGGTTGCGGACGACGCCGATCGTGTCTGTCAGGGGTCGTTGCGTACAGCGATTCGAGTCCTGCGGCGGCGGCCGTGGAGTTCCGTCGATGTTACGGCGGCGCCTGGTGCTTTGGGTGATAGACTGGGCCGGACTCCGACCTTTTTATCGCGGAATGAAGGGTGAAAAATCGGTGACCCAAGGGGCCTATTCCGGTGACCAGAGCGCCCAATTCCGGTGACCAGACGGACACGGAATCGTTCATTCCCGAAAAAAACTCCGACCGGTCTTTCGCAAGGCGATTCACATGGTCACATCCGCCGCACGACTACGTGATCAAGCGAGACTGTGCAAAATGCCGAGTTGTGGTTAAATACTAAAATGACCGAACCGAAGAAATTCGCTGATCCCTGCGTTATGGTCATCTTCGGGGCAACCGGTGACCTGACAAAGCGCAAACTCTTCCCTGCCCTATACAATCTGGCCAAGGACGATTTTCTTCCCCATACGTTCGCGATTATCGGCGTCGGCCGTCAGGAAATGACCTCCGAGGAATACCGTGGCCAGATGTCCGCGCATTTGAAGGAGTTCATCCCCAACGGTGCGGAGTCCAAACTGGTTGAGTGGTTCGAGGAGCGGACTTATTATACGGGCGGCGATTTTGACGATGATAAGAAGCTATTCTCAGATCTGAAGGCACTGATCGGTGAGGTAACCACTAAACATCAGATCCCGGACAATTACTTTTATTACCTCGCGACCCCGCCCGCTCTGTTCGCCAACGTTACGCACAAGATTGTAAAGAACGGCCTCGGGAAGGAAGAGAACGGGAAAAGGCGGCGGTTCATTTATGAAAAGCCCTTCGGCCAGGACCTCGATTCGGCAAAGCGGCTGAACACTGACCTTCTGAAAACGGTCAAGGAACGGCAAATATACAGGATCGATCATTATCTCGGAAAAGAGACGGTTCAGAACATCTTGGTATTCCGTTTTGGCTACAGTATTTTCGAACCGATCTGGAATCGGAATTTTGTCGATCACGTTCAGATAACGGTGGCGGAAAAGCTCGGCGTCGAGCAGCGAGGCGGCTACTACGACGCGGCCGGAGCTCTACGCGACATGATCCCGAATCATATCCTGCAGCTCGTCACACTGACGGGAATGGAACCCCCCGTTTCCTTTGAAGCCGATTCGGTCCGTGATGAGCAAGCCAAGATACTTCAGGCGATCCAGCCGTTCACGCCCGAGGATGTACTTAAGAAATCTGTTCGCGGCCAGTACGCCGACGGTGAGATCGACGGCAAAGCCGTCGTTGGCTACCGCAGCGAAGAGCGGATCGCTCCGCACTCGAATACTGAGACATTTGCCGCGATGAAATTATCGATCGATAACTGGCGGTGGGCAGGTGTACCCTTCTATATCCGGACTGGAAAGCGGATGAAGTGTAAGCACTCGAGTATTATCGTGGAATTCAAAAAGGCGCCCTTTGTGCTTTTTCGCGAAACGTCCGTCGAAAGGCTGCGAACGAACCGCATTGTAATTCACATTCAGCCGGACGAGGGTATTACGCTTCATTTCGGGGCCAAGATCCCCGGCCCGATCGTTAACGTCGGCCCCGTAGATATGGACTTCGATTATCTCGACCATTTCGGCGAGCAGGTCAGTACTGGCTACGAGCGGCTGCTTTACGATTGCATGGTCGGCGACGCGACCCTTTTCCAACGTGCCGATATGGTCGAGGCTGGCTGGCGGATCGTCACACCAGTTCTCGACGTATGGAAAGCCCTGCCAGCTAGAGAATTTCCTAACTACGCCGCCGGAGCCTGGGGGCCAAAAGAGGCTGATGCACTCCTGGAAGCCGACGGCCGCAGTTGGAAGAACCTCGTTGAATGACGCTCCCGCGCCGAAACATAAAGTGATCCGAAAAGACTGTTTGTCACTCTCGGGTCGTCGCGGCTTGATTCAATTTGAATCGAGGAAATAGCATTGCCTTCGAGCGGAACCGCCGCAAATGGCAGGCTTATCCCCAACGGATCTGAGACGACCGGCCGGAAACTCTCATCGAACACCGGTCCATAATTCGCTCGATTGCCCCAATTTCTAACGACGAATGTGACAACCGCGAGTCTGATATTCGTCCCGGGTTTAGTGAAGGCCGTTTCGGCATCAAGCAAGACGATCACCCGCCCCTTTTCCTTTGTATTGCTGGTCAAAACCGTCCCGCCAAGTCCCGGACCAAGGGTGATGCCAGGCTCACCGATCAACAGCGGGTCGTATCGCAAGGCGAAAGACACGGCGGCTTCGTCGCCATCGGCCTTTAGTTCAACCGCAAACGAAACGCTTCCGCGTCTCTCCGAGACGATCGGTACAAGCCGAATGACTCTTGCCTGTGGGTTTTTTCCACTCAGCGCAGCGACCTGCAAAGCCTGTATAGTCGGCCCTCCGGCGAACTGTATCGGGTCCAGTGTGGTCGCATAACGCCGCACCTTGATAATATCGGTCGCGTCCAGAAACCCGTCGCCCCGAGAAGCTGCGGGCGAGGTGTCCGCCCGTTGGAATTCATTCGAAAACAGATCTATCGGATCAAGCCCGACCGTGAGCCGACGAAGCTTAATTACGTCGTTTGCCTGGACTATTCCGTCGCCCGAACTGCATGGACTGCTGCACGCGACGTCACCTTCCCGGCCCTGTTCGAAGATGACAAGGCCATTTGTATAACCGCTTTGGAGCGAGTTATTGCCGCTGTCCCTAACGGACCTGTTCATTGGCTGATCACCGAACGTGAGTGGAGTGTTTGGCAGCGACGTCGACACGCTCTGGAAGCTAATCATTGCGACCTGCTTCAAGCCGGGCGTGAGCGGCTGGGGCACCACGATATTGATGCCGATCTTTCCCGACATTGTTGTATTCACACCGATCGAGCAGCCTGTAGAGTCGGAACCGCATGACGCGACCGGCGTACTCAGCGGATTGATATCGTAGTTCAGGCTGAACGCGAACGAGGACTCGCCGCCATGTGCATGCATAACGAACGGGACCGCGACGACGCTGCCCGGCACAGTAAATGTGTT
>CAYSMU010000341.1:0-4106 GCA_964432145.1 uncultured Chloracidobacterium sp. | reverse complement strand
GCTCTTCTCCCGAAGGCTTCATTTCCAATGAATACGCGTAATTCCCCTGAAGGTATCGTTCTATCGCTAGTGCCTTGTCGTATCGATTGGTAAGTCCAGACGTAATACTTGCGGCAAGGTCCGCGATACGCCGGTCGAACCGCCGCGGTAGGTCGCGGTAATTATTCTCGGCAGCTGTATATAGAGTACGGTCGGCACGGAGTTTGTCTGTCGGCGGTGATACGAGGTCGGAATACGCTGTATAGGTAATTCGCTCAAACTTCTGCGGATATTTGATCGAACCATAGTTATCGCGGTACAAGACCGGAAAATTGCCCTGAACACCCACCACCCTGGGCAGAGCGAAAAGCACCGCTGCGTCCATCGGCTCAAGATAGACGGTCTGACGCAGGAGATCGCCGGATGATGCTTTTTGATCTACGCGTATGGCTTCTCGCTCGCCGCGTATGAGAACCACGGGCGGCGAGGTCTTGGACCGGCTCCATGATCGGTTGTCGAAAGTGTCGAGAACCACTCCACGAAAATACAGGTCCGTGGGCACAGCGTTCTCGCCGTCAAATTTGACGCGCATCGCGATCTCATTGCCCTGTTGTATCGTGCCGATCGCTCCAAGCCGCACAGTATCCGAAAAACCTGAGGTGGTTCGAAGCCCGCGTTGATCGCCTCCAAATCCTGCTCCGCCGATCCGCGGCAGCATAAAGAAGAGCGGCAGCCCCAAGCACACGATAACGACGATCAACGCGACCGCGATCGTGGGTAAACGACGGAAGGGCAACTGTACGTTCGTTTCAGATCGGGTCTCTCTTTCTTTGACCGGCTCGCCCGCAAGGTCTCTTTCGACCGAATATGAGGTTTTGCGTATTTCAAACGTGATGATCGCACACACGATCACAAGGAGGTACGCAATAAATGATCCGAAATACAATGCGCTGATGCTCAATCCGGCAGCCAACAGTACCTCAAAAAAGGACATCAGGTAGAGGAAGATCCAGTCGCGATCGCTTTTTCGCTGAAGCAGTTTTACGGAGGTCAGAGCAAGGATCATCCGAGCGAGCACCCCTGCCGCCCAGGTTTCGCCCGCCGAAGGTATTATCAATTCATAGCGCCATGCCAGGTAAAAGATCGGAAGGGCCAAGACGATCAGAGCCGTTCCTAACTTCTCAGATATTTGCCAACGCGACCCTTCAATTAACCATGCCGTGATCAAGACGCCAAAAAATAAGGCCGTGACGCCGATCCCAAACGTCCCCGAGACCCACAACGCCAAAAAGCCGCAGAAGACCGCAGTATAGGAGATCAGTCGAAAAAAGGTCGCGAAACTCATCGCAAAAGACTTGCTGATCAATTATATCGATTTCGAGCGCGAAGGTTGCAATAAATATAATCGAAGGCTCCTCAAATCCGCAGAGATTTGATCTTGTCGATATATAATTATCGAGAACCAATATGGAAAATACGGAAACGGCTAACAGTGTCGCGACGGTCGAGGAGATCAGGTCACATTTCCCGGCTCTCGAAAGAGTTTACAATGGCTTCCCCGTGGCCTATTTCGACGGTCCTGGCGGAACGCAGGTTCCGCGAATGGTCGTCGAGGCGATGAGCGACTATCTCCTCAATCATAATGCCAATACGCATTGGGCGTATCCGACGAGCCACGAAACCGACGAAATAATAGACCGGTCACGCCAAACCTTAGGCGATTTTCTCAATGCCTCGCCGGATGAGATCGTTTTCGGGCAGAATATGACGACGCTGACGTTTCACCTCGCCCGGTCGCTGGGCCGCGAATGGGGAGCTGGCGACGAGATCATCGTCACGGAACTCGATCACCACGCAAATTCCGACACATGGCGTTCGCTCGAACGCGACCGCGGCGTCACCATCCGCGTCATGCCGATGGATATCGAGACCGGGCAGCTCGACCTCAACGACCTCGCCAATTTGCTCAATGAAAAGACAAAGCTCGTCGCGATCGGGGCCGCTTCGAATATTCTCGGCACGATCAACGATTTCGAAAAAGCCGTCGCCATGGCCCGCGAGACCGGTGCGTTGAGTTTCGTCGACGCCGTCCACTTCGCCGCCCACGAACTGATCGACGTCAAAAAGACCGGCTGCGACTTCCTGGCCTGCTCCGCGTACAAATTTTACGGCCCGCATATCGGAATTCTTTACGGCCGCAAGGAATTGCTCGAGGCGATCGATTTTCCAAAACTCCGCCCAGCACCCGACTATTCACCGGAAAGAATGGAGACCGGGACCCAGAATCACGAAGGCATCGCCGGGGCAGCCGCCGCGGTAGATTTTTTGGCGTCGCTCGCCGTCCGCGGTACAAAACGCGAGCGCTTAGCCACCACCTTCGCCGAAATGCACGCCCGCCAGCACGAACTGACCGTTAGATTATGGAACGGGCTATCCGCCATCGACGGCGTCCATCTATTCGGCCCGTCGCCCGCGTTTCCGCGCACCTCAACGGTCTCGTTCACCGTGGCCGGCCACGATTCCGAAGACGTGGCCCGAAAACTGGCCGAAAAAGGGATATTTGTCTCGGATGGTGATTTCTACGCGTTGACCGTCGTAGAACGCCTCGGCGTTGGCGGGTTGGTTAGAGCTGGCTGCACTTGTTATACGACAGTAGAGGAGATCGACCGGCTGGTTGACGCAGTGCGCCGTCTCGTTGTGTAGCGGCCTCGGTCCCAATTTGAAAAGCCCGCTCAGGTCGAGCGGGCTTTTTTGTCGATGCGGTTTTCAACTAACGCGGAACGGGCGAAGGCTTGATCTCGCTCGTTGGATCCGGAAAGGGCGTTTCGCCGATCTTGGCAACGAATTGATCAAACCCATCCATTTTGCCGTCGTAGCGGACGCCGTATAAGTCTCGCATACTCGTGTAGATCGTATCGGCTGCGGCACCGGTTTTGGAAGTAGCTAACCATGCCTTATGCGCACGCCCGATGGCGTCGAGGGCCCTATCAAGATAGCCGTTTACCAATGCGTCCATGGCCCGTGTTTCTTCAGTTTCGATCCCCTGGGCCTGTGCTATTTTCTCCTTGATCTTGTCCTCGATCGTTTTTGCCGCGTCGATATACCAGGCGGCTATCGCACGATACAAATTGGGCAAGTTCTTTGTCTCACACCCAACCTGCGATGCTTTATAGTAATACGGAATAGCGTCGTTCGTCCGCTTTTGATCGGCCATAAGATATCCGATCGTATAATTCATCCAACCTGTGGCATTCTCCCGGCCGTCAGGACAGGCCTTGGTACGATATGTATACTTGAAGAGCCCAAAGTTCTCGGACTTTGAACCGGATTGGAGCCTATCGAGTGCGAGCTTCGCATACTTAACGGCATCGTCGTTGTATTTCCTGATCGGCGGCTGTGCAACCGAACTTTCGTAGCCTATCGATGCAATTACCAGCATAATATCCAGCGAGGCCGGATGGCTGGCAGCGATGAGGTCCTTCCCCGCACTTATTAGATTGTCCCGGTCGGCCTGCCGGCCGGCCGAGTTGAAGCGCTCCTCTAATTCTAAGATCCGTATCGTCTCAGCCAGTCTGGGTATCTGACGATTGACATACTCTTTTATTTTCTCCTGATCTACGTCAGTGCCGCACCTCTCAAGAATCTCCTTGCCGCTAGCCATAGCAGCCTTATACTTAACAAGTTCCGGACCTTTGCGTTCGATCAGAAACTTCTCGTACAACGCTGTGCAGTTGCCCGTCTCCTGCGCAAACAAGACCGGAACCGCCGCGATTGCACCTATGGCGCACATGAACACAAACTTACACCCAATAATCCTCAACATAACCTGAATCCTCCATTTACTCAGATCGGAAATCGTCGGTGCCGAACGAAAACGGAAATAAATCTATAAGCTCAATTGATTAAAGGATGACTGAACAGAAGAAAGGTTGCCTCCGCACCCGGTCAGAATTTTCCGAACAAGAAAAAGCCCGCTCAAAACGAGCGGGCTTTTCTATGAAATAGATCCGGCGGCTTCCTACTTTCCCACACCTGAAAGATGCAGTATCATCGGCTCCAGTAGGCTTAACTTCCGTGTTCGGGATGGGAACGGGTGTGACCCTACCGATACAACCACCGGAAAACTG
>CAYSMU010000340.1:0-4142 GCA_964432145.1 uncultured Chloracidobacterium sp. | reverse complement strand
TTCGTACAACCAGACTCAGGAAAACTTTTCGAAAGCGGCGATCAGCGGGCACGGCGAATATCTGCTTGCCAGGGAGCCGGTGACACTGCCGGAAGTGTTCCTGCGTTCGGCTATCGAATTTGACCTTCCCGATGCACTGAATTACAAGGAGGACGGCGAGTGGAAAAAGATCTCGTCGCGGACGATGGTCGAGCGGGCCGAGAATATCGCCCTCGGACTGTATTCGCTCGGGCTTAGAAAGGGCGACCGGGCCGCGATACTCGGCGCAAATTCGCCCAAGTGGACACTCGCTGACGCCGGCTGCCAATTCGCCGGTGTCATCGATGTACCGATCTATACGACGCTCTCGGCGGATTCGGTCAAGTACATTATCGATGACTCGGAAGCGCGCGTCTTTTTCCTGCAGGATAAGGAAACCCTTGACCGACTGGCCCCGGCTATCGGAGCCTGCGGCTCGGTGGAAAGGTATGTGCTGTTCAACGATTCGGGAGCCGAAGATGATCGTGTCCTTTCGTTTGAGGAATTGGAGACGATCGGCGGCGGCCTGCGGCA
This sequence comes from uncultured Chloracidobacterium sp., assembly GCA_964432145.1. Taxonomy (GTDB): domain Bacteria; phylum Acidobacteriota; class Blastocatellia; order Pyrinomonadales; family Pyrinomonadaceae; genus OLB17. The sequence continues at coordinate 3,590 of CAYSMU010000340.1, read as the reverse complement.
GACTTCTCCTCACCTCATCGAGGACCTACGGGAGGCCCTCGATCCGGGCGATATCGCAACATTGATCTACACGAGCGGAACCACGGGCGAGCCTAAGGGGGTCATGCTCACGCATTCAAACCTGATCTCGAACGTCCTCGATGCGAGTGAAAAGTACGGCTTTTCGGGTCAGGATACGTCACTCTCGGTGCTGCCGCTGTCGCATGTGTTTGAGCGGACGGGAATGTACGTTTACATCCGCTATGGAATGCGTGTGCATTACGCCGAGTCTATCGAAAAAGTGCCGGACAATCTCAAGGAAGTCAGGCCGACGATCTTTATCGGCGTTCCAAGGATCTTTGAAAAAGTATTCGAGCGGGCCCGTTTCAAGGCGTCGCAGGCAGGACGCGTCAATGAGATGATCTTTGACTGGGCGATCGAGGTCGCCAAGGAATACGCCACGCTTTTGGAGAAGGGTGAGCCTGTGCCGATGTCGCTTACGGCCAAACACGGTATCGCCGACAAGATCGTCTTCTCAAAACTGCGTGAGTTTTTCGGCGGCCGCCTTAGGTTCTGTATTACCGGCGGGGCCGCGCTGCCTGATGAGATCTATCTGATCTTCACCGGAGCCGGCATCGCGATCATGCAGGGGTATGGCCTTACTGAGACATCGCCCGTGATCTCGTCGAATAACCCGACCGCCGTCAGGGTCGGTACGGTCGGCAGGCCGATCCGAAACGTAAAGGTCCGTATCGCCGCGGACGGCGAGATCGAGGCAACCGGGCCGGGCATAATGCTCGGCTACTATCGCAAGGAAGATGCGACGCGTGAAGTATTTACCGAGGACGGTTGGTTCCGGACCGGGGACATTGGCGAGATCGACGCGGATGGATTCCTGATAATCACCGACCGGAAGAAAGAGCTGTTCAAGACCTCAGGCGGTAAGTACATCGCACCTGCGCATATCGAGCAGATGTTGCGGGCATCGCGCTTCGTCAATCAGGCGGTGCTTGTCGGCAATGGACGAAAATTCCCGGCGGCTCTCATTGTACCCAATTTTGAAATGCTCGAGTCATACGCGCGACTCAAAGATCTCGAGATCAGCACGCCTGAGGATTTTTGCGGCCATCCGCGAATACTGGACCTTTTTGCAAGGCAGATCGAGTCGGTAACGGCGAATCTGGCTCAGTATGAAAAGGTAAAGAAATTCGCCCTTCTAAACCGTGAATTGACGGTCGAGAATGGCGAACTTACTCCTACCCTTAAAATAAAGCGACGTGTCGTGGACGAAAATTACCGCGAAACGATCGACAACTTATACAAAGATCAATAGATCACGGCACGATAACCGCCGCCGGTCGACGCAGCCGTCGCCGTGGTCTTGGCGAGGCCGATCGCGAACTTGAATAGCGATACGCCTAAGCTATCCTTCTTTACGTCTACTTCTACGACATCGTATGGCTGAAGCATCACGTCAGGCTTCTGTTTGGACTTGATCTGCTCGTAGTTTACCGAAATGAACTCTATCTCTTCCGAACCCGGCTTTTTTCTCTGAATGCGGATGTCCTTGGTCTTGGCCTCGCGTCTGAATCCACTAACCTTGGCGATCGCTTCGGTCAATGACAATCCACCCTCTTTGTAATAAATTCCCTGCGGAGAAACGACCTCGCCTGTAATATAGATCGGCGGTGCTTTCTGAACAATGATGACGTCTCCCGGATATATAATAGGATTGGACTCACCGTCTCCTTTATTAATATTCGCCAGGCTGAACGTCCTGAATGGCACCTCGGTGGGGTCGTTTGGATTGGAACGCCAGTTGCCGGCTTCGTCGCCGCAAACGGGTTTGATCGGCCGAAAGACCTGAATGATGCCGCCGGCTTCTTCCTTTACGCCGCCCGACACCGCAAGTACCTCGATCAAGGTCGCCTTACGGCGAAGTTCGATCTCCTGAGGCTTATTGACCTCACCGTAAATTGTTGCCGGGATCACAACACGTTTGGTGATCTGCAGGTTTAATTGTGGGTTTTTTAAGTATTTTGCCAGGAGCACAGAGATCTCGCCCCGCAACTCACTTTCGGTACGGCATTTTGCCAAAACGGGCCTGTCCGCGAACGGAACCGTGATCTGGCCATTCTCGTCAACGGTTGCGTTAAAACCAAACTGCTCTTCGCCGAGCACCTTGACATTCAATTCGTCGCCAGGGGCGATCAAATAGCCTTTAGACGGCTGCGGCGTCGTGGTCTGAGCCGCTGCCGAGATCGAAAATAAAATAACCAGGGACAATAAGAACTTATACTTCATCGCAAATACCTCACTGCGTTGTGCCAAAAGAGTTTATCGCACAACCGATAGCTAAACAACCTGCATTACCGGCGCTTTGATGGCTATCAGGGGCTTCGAGTTTGCCTCGCGCATCGAGCAGGACGGGCTATGTTATATTCAGGAGATAATAAATCGTGAGGTAGCCATGAGTACATTTCCAGCGAGAGCTTGTAAGGAACGCATTTCAAAGAAGGCCGCGAGCTTTACCGAGTCAGTCATCCGCGAGATGACGCGTGAAGCTCTGAAATACGGCGCGGTCAATCTTGGTCAGGGATTCCCGGATTTTGCCGCTCCGGTCGATGTAAAGCAGAAAGCGATAGAGGCGATCGACGCCGACTACAACCAGTACGCGACGACGTGGGGCGTAAAGAGCTTTCGCGACGCTATCGCGGCGAAGACGAAGTGGTTCTTGGGCCTGGATATTGACCCTGAAACAGAGATCACGGTGACCTGCGGCTCGACCGAGGGAATGATCGCCGCAATGCTTGCGACGGTCGATCCGGGCGAGGAGGTCGTCGTTTTTGAGCCTTTTTACGAGAACTACGCTCCCGACGCGATCCTCTCGGACGCCGTGCCGCGAAGGGTACCGCTTTACCGTACAAAGGATGGTTTCGTCTTTGATCGAGATGAGCTGCGTGCGGCGTTTAGTCCGCGGACAAAAGCGATCATAATCTGCAATCCAAACAACCCGACGGGTAAGGTGTACATGCAGGAGGAACTGGAATTCATTGGCGAACTGTGTAAAGAATTCGACGCCCTGTGCTTTACCGACGAGATATACGAACACATTCTCTATCCGCGTGACGGGGCCGACATCCGCCATATCACAATGGCGAATATTGACGGTATGCGCGAACGCACCGTTATCGTAAATTCGCTGTCAAAGACCTACTCGGTGACCGGTTGGCGTGTCGGCTATTGCATCGCTCCGCCCGATATCACGTCGGCGATACGTAAAGTACACGATTTCCTGACCGTCGGGGCCGCAAATCCGCTGCAGCATGCCGGTGCCTATGCGCTAACGCTGCCCGCGAGCTATTACGATGAGCTCCAGCGTGAGTATCAGCGAAAACGTGACTTTATTGTTCCCGTGCTGCAAAACGCAGGCTTCAAATGCGATTATCCCGACGGAGCGTACTACGTCATGAGCGATATTTCGAATTTCGGATTCCCCGATGATGTCGAATTCACGAGACACCTGATCCGTGAGATAGGTGTGGCGGTCGTGCCGGGCTCCTCATTTTACGGTGATCCTAAGGCGGGCTCACAGTTTGTGCGATTCTGTT
>CAYSMU010000339.1:0-4146 GCA_964432145.1 uncultured Chloracidobacterium sp. | reverse complement strand
GAGGTTGAGGCCGATTCAACTTCTTCACCATTTCACTTTTTCACGTTGTCCCTTCTTAGCTTTCCACTTCATCCCGTTTCGAATGCAGTTTCCAGCAGAATAATTTTGGAGATTCGGCTATCCTGAAAACATGGAATGTGTAAGATGCGGTGCGACGGCGATCGTTGAAGGATCGTTAATGGAAACTACAAGTAACGGAGCTGTTGCCTTCCTTTCGGCGGATACATCCCTTTTGAATCGGATCTTTGGAAGCGGCAGCCGTAAGATCATGGCCCAGGCGTGCGTTCACTGTTCCCACCTCGAGTTGATGGTTGAGTTCACGGAAAAAGACCGCAAACGGTACCAGGAATTCGACGGCCCACAGCCGGGTGTTCTTGATCGAATCGGCTGAAGCGTGTGCGAATGTGGTGTAGGCCAATGTTGACTATGATCCGACTTTCAGCGCTTTGCACCAGGTTCCCCTCGTTTGTTTGCAGGGCAACCTTGTGTTTACGGGCCTAATGTATCAATACACCGGCTGGAATGAGCTTGCGCCGAAGCCCGCCATATCTTCGTATGTCTTCCAGCGAAGATCGACGATCTCCTGTGCCAATATCATCAGTTTCTCTGCCTCTTCCGGATTCGTCTGCAGAAGCACCTTGTAGCGAAGCTCGTTGTACGCATAATCCCGCAGCGAAATTGTCGGTTTTGGCGAATCGAGTACAAACGGGTTCTGGCCGTTTCGGCGAAGGACCGGATTGTATCTGATCAACGGGAAATAGCCGCTCGCTACCGCAAGGTGCTGCTGATTGAGGCCTTTTTCCATGTCGATGCCGTGGGCAATACAGTGACTGTATGCCAGGATCAGGGACGGACCGTCATATGCCTCAGCCTCGCGCAGGGCGAGCAGCGTTTGCTGCGGATTTGCCCCCATCGCAACCTGTGCGACATAGACGTTGCCGTACGATATCGCCTGCATCGCAAGGTCTTTCTTCCCAACACGTTTGCCGGCCGAGGCGAACTTTGCCGATGCGGCAGTCGGCGTTGCCTTTGACATCTGGCCGCCGGTATTCGAGTAAACCTCGGTGTCGAGCACGAGCACGTTGACGTTTCGGCCGCTCGCAAGAGCGTGATCGAGCCCGCCCGAACCGATATCGTATGCCCAGCCATCGCCGCCGACAAGCCAAACGCTCCGGCGTACCAATTGGTCGGCGAGAGAAATAAGGTGCTTGGCCCCGGACGTGTCGAGCGATGCGAGCTTTTCGCGCAGTATCTTCACGCGGTCACGCTGCGCTTTGATCTCGCTTTCGAGGATCTGCGGTTTATTCAGAAGGTCGTCGACCAACTCCTCACCCAAATCAGCCCGCATTCCGTCGAGCAGTTGGTGTGCCATCTCGAGCTGTTTGTCCGCGGTCAACCGCATCCCAAGGCCGAACTCAGCGTTGTCCTCGAACAGAGAATTGGACCACGCCGGGCCTTGTCCGGCGGCATTTGTCGTCCAGGGCGTGGTTGGAAGATTGCCGCCATAGATCGACGAACAGCCTGTTGCATTGGCTACGACAAGGCGGTCGCCGAAAAGCTGAGTCAACACCTTGATGTAGGGAGTTTCTCCGCATCCTGCGCACGCGCCTGAGAATTCGAAGAGCGGCTCAAGGAACTGCACGCCATGCACTGTGGAGAAATTGACCGCCGGGCGTTCGTTCATCGGCAGTTCCTCGAAGAACCTGATGCTCTCGCGCTCGGGCGTGAGATCGATGGGCTTGTCCGCCATATTGATCGCCCGTTTGCCGCCGTTAGTTTTTTCGTCGACCGGACACACCTCAAAACAAAGGTTGCAGCCGGTGCAGTCTTCCAGATAGACCTGCAATGAGTATTTCGTTTCCGGGTAGCCGCGGGCGTTGATCGCCGCCGACTTGAATGTTGCGGGAGCGTCGTCGAGATGATCACGGTGGAAGAATTTCGCGCGGATCACGCTATGCGGGCAGACGAAGCTGCAGTTGCCGCACTGAATACAACTGTCGGGTTCCCAAGCCGCGATCCGATCGGAAACGTTACGCTTTTCCCATTTTGCCGTGCCGCTCGGATAAGTCCCGTCTACCGGCATTGCACTGACCGGAATTTGGTCGCCCCGGCCCTCGATCATCATCTGTGTTACGTAGCGGACGAATTCGGGAGCTATTACGGGCAGTTCTCGTGATCGCGAGGGCTTTGCCGACGTCTGCTCGGGGATCGTCACCTCGAAGAGGTTCTCGAGCGTCTTATCGACCGCCTCGTAATTCTTCTCGATGACCGACTTTCCCTTCTTGAAGTACGTCTTTTCGATCGCCTTTTTGATATGCCCTATCGCCTCGTCAGGCGGCAGCACACCGGACAATGCGAAGAAGCAGGTCTGCATTATCGTGTTGATGCGGCCCGCCATGCCCGTATCTCGTGCTACCTCGGTCGCGTCGATCACATACAGGCGTATTTGTTTGTCGATGATCTCTCTTTGGACATTCAGCGGCAGCTTGTCCCAGATCTCGTCACGCCCGTACGGGCTGTTCAGGAGAAATGTCGCTCCGCGTTTGGCGTAGCTCAGCATCTCCTCCCGTTCAATGAAGTTGAACTGGTGACAGGCTATGAAATCGGCATGCGTGATCAGGTAAGGAGCCTTGATAGGATGCCTTCCGAAACGCAAGTGTGAAACGGTCTTTGCCCCAGATTTCTTTGAGTCGTAAACAAAATATCCCTGGGCGAAAAGGTCCGTATTCTCGCCAATGATCTTGATGCTGTTCTTATTCGCGCCGACCGTACCGTCGGCACCAAGGCCGAAAAAGAGGGCCTGCGTCCATTCCGCCTCGTCCAGCTTGTACGAATTATCAACCTCGATGCTCGTATGGCCGACATCATCATTGATCCCGACGGTAAAGTGATTCTTCGGTTCGGCCGTCGCTAAATGATCAAAGACCGCCTTTACCATCGCAGGAGTGAACTCTTTGGACGATAGACCGAACCGACCGCCAACAACCTTGGGCATCGTGCTCAGCTTTCCGTTCGCTACTGCCTCGGCAAGCGTGACGATCACGTCCTGATACATCGGTTCTCCGGATGCGCCGGATTCTTTCGTTCGGTCGAGCACGGCGATACGCTTCGCGGTCAGCGGAATCGCCGCCAGGAAGTCCTCGGCGGGGAAAGGCCGGTAGAGTTTGACCTCAATGACACCGACCATGCCGCCCGATCGAGCAAGAAGCTGAGCCGTTTCGGCAGCTGTCTCCGCTCCTGACCCCATAACGACGATCACGTTCTCGGCATCGGGCGATCCGTGATACATGACGGGCCAGTACTGTCTGCCGGTGAGCAGTGCGAACTTCGCCATTTCTTCACGGACAATTCCCGGAACAGCCGTGTAGAACGGATTCACCGTCTCGCGGCCCTGGAAATAGACGTCGGGGTTTTGAGCCGTGCCGCGAATGAACGGATTGTCGGGATTCAACGCCCGGCCGCGATGAGCGAAAACAAGGTCGTCATCGATCATTCCACGGATCTCGTCATCCGAAAGCAGCTCGATCTTGTTGACCTCATGGGACGTCCTGAAACCGTCAAAGAAATGTATGAAGGGTATTCTCGAGCGCAGGGTTGCGGCCTGCGCGATCAACGCCATGTCATGAGCTTCCTGAACGCTCGACGATGCCAGCATCGAAAAACCAGTCGTTCTCGCCGCCATCACGTCCTGGTGATCGCCAAAGATCGACAGAGCCTGGGCCGCGAGACTGCGCGCCGCTACGTGAAATACCGCGGCGGTCAGTTCGCCGGCGATCTTGTACATATTCGGCAGCATCAGCATAAGGCCCTGCGACGCCGTGAACGTCGTCGTCAGCGAACCCGTTTGCAATGCACCGTGGACGGTTCCTGCGGCGCCGCCCTCGCTCTGCATTTCGATGACCTCGGGGACGTTTCCCCAGATGTTCTTAATGCCTTTGGCGGACCATTCGTCCGCAAATTCCGCCATGGTCGAGGAAGGCGTGATCGGATAGATCGCACACACCTCATTGACCCTGTAGGAGACATAAACGGCGGCCTCGTTGCCGTCGAGAGTAACAACTTGTTTTGTTCCGGTCGTCATTTCGTTAATTCTCCGGTTCGGTGACCATGTCGATCGCGTGGCACGGGCACTGCTCATAGCAGACC
>CAYSMU010000338.1:0-4151 GCA_964432145.1 uncultured Chloracidobacterium sp. | reverse complement strand
AAAAAAGGCTCCGGCGAACCGGAGCCTTGATCTTTACATCTGCGATCTTTCTATTGTGCGGTTTGGACCTCGCGGCTTTTCAAGCGACGGCGTTTGCGAGCCTGCCGCCAGGTGCGGATGCCTTCGCCGGTTAGGCTTAGGATCGGGCGGCGGTTGTCGAAAAGAAGCTTGATCCACGCCCATTTGCTCATCTGCGGAAAGTAAATGCCGCGGAAAAAGAGTCTTGCGACCAAATGGCCGATGCGCGTGTCGATAGGTGCGGTGCGTATCGAGTTGATCGCCTCCCAATTTCGTTCAGGACTGTAGGAGCGAGACCATGCGGCAAAGGTCTCTTTTTTTGCGTCCTCGATCGTCATCTTGAGCGGATCGTGGGCCATTACAAATGGGGCAAAGTCGAGCCAGTGTTTCGGACGCTTCAGACGTCCTGCCTTTTCGAGCCGGTCATACAACGGCGTCGCCGGGAACGGTGTCAACTGGCCAAAAACCGGCAGGCCCGGGGCCCATTTTTCTATCTCGTCCACGGTTCGGTCCGCAACACCGGGAGTGTCGTTGTCCATCCCGACGATAAACGACGTTATGGCGTAGATGTTTCGGCGGGCGAGGCCCTCGAGCACACCCTGATAATTCGCCGGCTTGGAAAATGTCTTGTTGACGTCCGCCATATTTGCCGGGTCGATCGATTCCATCCCGATGAATATCCAACGCGCACCGGCGTCGGCGATCAAGTCGACCAATTCTTCATCTGCGAGCAGATTTGCGCTGATCTGGGCGACCCACGGCAGCGTCGCACCGGCGGCGATCATGTCGCGAAGCAGCGATTTAAGCCGTTTCTTATTGATCGCGAGATTGTCGTCGATAAAGAATACCGCGATCTGGCCTTTTTCCTTTTTTGCCCGGGCCTTGAGCCGGAGCAGTTCCTCGACCACGCTCTCGTTTGTGCGAAAGCGGATCGAATCACCAAAAAATCCGGTTACCGTACAAAACTCGCAGCCGTACGGGCACCCGCGACCGGTCTCGATCGGCACTACAAAGAACTTGCCCCAGCCCTCGCCCATCCGGGACATAATGGGACGCATGAATTTTGGGACCAGAGAAAACTGGTCCAGATCGAGCGATTCCCAGGGAATGTGCGGGTACGGCTGCAGGCTCGGCTTAAAGTCGTTGCCCTTCTCGTCGATCTTCGGCTGGTATGTTTCTTTTAGTTCGCCGTTCGCGGCATCGGTCACGATCTGAGCCCAATATTCGTCCGCTTCGCCGAGAGCGACCGCATCCGCATGCCGCGGGCCGCCGTCCTTGCCAAGAGCTTCGTCAGGACATTCCGTAACGTGCGGGCCGCCCATGACGACCTTGAACCCGGCCTCCCGCAAAGCGTCGGCGACGAGGTACGCTCGCGCCACCATTCGCGTCATGGCTCCGATACCGACAAGCCCGATCTCGTTGTCCCTGCAAAACTGGACAAGTTCCGGGCGCGTCATTGCTTTAGCGTTGCCGTCGATCAGGATCACCTCGTGTTCCGGGGGAGTAAGCGACTGCAGCAAGAACATCCACAGATGCGGCATAAAGTTCCGGGTGATGCCGTTATCGGGATTGTAAAGTAATATTTTCATTCTTTAAGACAAGCGAAAACCGAGGCAAAAAACCTCGAGCCTCTATGGATACTGATCAGTGAATTGTCGGATTTTGTAGCCGCTTATTTGAAAACGTTTTATTATCATATAGCCTTTTCTCGAAAATGGCTATTTGATAATTATCTTTCTTATGAGGAAACGAAACGCGGATTCGGGCAAAAGCCGCCTGAGCGTGAGTATTCCCTTTGTATTGACCCCATATCTTAAGGTCTTTGTCCCGTCATTCACAGCGTTATAGATCGCCTCCGCAACGACCGATCCGTCCGGAGCTTCTTCGCCGGACCTCTGCATATTCGGCAGCGCCCGAGCCATGATCTCGTCGTATGCCGTCAGCCCGTCCTTCGTTGCAATGGACTGCGACCGCTCATAGAAATCTGTGCGGATCGGGCCCGGCTCGATGATCTTGACGCGAATGTTGAATTTCTCGACTTCGTACTGCAGCGATTCACTAAACCCCTCGACAGCCCATTTCGTCGCGTGATAAATGCTGTATAGCGGAAATGTCATTCTGCCGCCCACGGACGCGACGTTTACGATAAAGCCGCGTTTCTGCTCGCGAAAAATGGGAAGTATCTCGCGGCAAACGTTCATTACGCCAAACACATTGGTCTGGAACTGCTTCTCGATCTGCTCCTGCGTTGCCGCCTCGAATGCCCCGATCAGCCCGTAGCCCGCGTTGTTGACCACGGCGTCTATCCGTCCAAATCTTTCGAGCGTCGCCGAGATAGCCGATTTGATCGACTCGACATCGGTCACGTCGAGGCGAAACGTCTCGATATCGACGATCTTTTTCAGTTCCTCAGATCTTTCGGGCGAACGCATCGTGGCGGCGACCTTCCAATTCTTGGTCTGAAACAGCTTTGCCGTGTGCAGGCCGATACCGCTCGATGCACCGGTGATCAGGACGACTTTTTCCATACGGAGAATTTAGCACAGCGGTCATCAGCGAACAGAACTCTGTTCACCGGTAAAACGGTTTTAGCTGGATCCAAGGTCCTTGCGGCGTATCAAGCCCGAGCGATTTTAGAGGCATGCCTTACTCGCCGAGCGGAACGTTTGCGGGCCTGCCGCAACACTGGCAAGTTTTTTGTGCCAGAACCTCAGCTTTTCCCGTAAGCCCCTTATAATTTCTAGCAGTTATGCCGCCGATCCCGCGAGGCCTGATGGCACGGCCAGCCATTTTTGAATAAGTCGAAAATGAGCCGATCTGGTTTCATGTAGCAGGATCTCTTGGGATACCTTGCACGAATAGATGATGGCATCCGTAAGCTTCCCCTAAAAGTGCACAGTTGAAAAGTAGAGTTTTCTGAGATCATAGACGATGGAGGAGAACAGATGAAGAGGAGCAGATTCAGTGAGACGCAAGTTGTTGCGATCTTGAAGGAAGGGGAAGCAGGACGAGCAGTGGCGGAGATCTGCCGGGAGCACGGGATCAGTAATGCGACGTACTACCAGTGGAAGTCGAAGTACGGCGGAATGGAAGCATCGGATCTCAAGCGGATGAAGTCGCTCGAGGAAGAGAACAGCCGTTTGAAGAAGATGTACGCTGATCTGGCACTGGAGAACATGGCGATAAAGGATCTGCTGGGAAAGCTCTGACGCCGGGGATGCGGCGATGGGCGGTCGGGTTTTTGATAACGGTATGGTCTCTTTCGATCGCGAGGGCGTGTCATGCAGCAGGCCTTTCACGACGGGCCTGGTATCGAGCGGACCCGGCAAAAGAGGTGGATAAAAGGGACGCTCCAATTATCGAGGCCCTGAATGAGCTGATCGAGAAGCACAATCGTTGGGGATTTTGGATGTGCTTTCACCGGCTCAGGAACCTTGGGCACAGGTGGAACCACAAGCGAGTGTGGCGGGTTTATAAGGCGATGAAGCTGAATCTAAAGAGACGTGCCAAGCGTCGCCTGCCTGATCGGGAGGCTGCTCCGCTTGGCACGCCGCCATCGGTCAACAACACTTGGTCGTTCGATTTTATGAGCGACACGCTGTATTCGGGGACACGATATCGGGTGCTGAACATCATCGACGAAGGCGTCCGCGAAGCACTCGACATTGTCGTCGATACGTCGATCACGGCTGCACGAGTGGTAAGAACTCTCGATCAGTTGAAAAGCGAAAGAGGAGTGCCCGAAGCGATCAGGGTCGATAATGGCCCGGAGATGACCGCGAACGTTTTTGCCGAATGGTGCAGCGAGAACAAAGTGAGGATCGATTACATCCAACCTGGCAAACCGAATCAGAACGCCTATATCGAACGCTTCAACCGAAGCTATCGAGAAGAAGTGCTCGACCCCCACATCTTCTCAAATCTCTCGCAGGTGCGAGATCTGAGCTGGGCCTGGATGCTCAGCTACAACGAAGAACGTCCCCACAGAAGCTTGGGGAACATCCCGCCGGCCGAATTCAAACGCCGGCTCTTAACCGAAAACTCTATTTTAGACCTGTGACATTGACGGGAAGCTTACGTCAGGCCTTCGATGTGGTGATTTTGACAGACGGTCACTTTGATCCGGACGGCAA
>CAYSMU010000337.1:0-4159 GCA_964432145.1 uncultured Chloracidobacterium sp. | reverse complement strand
GACGCATGCCCGGTGGAATGTTCCGTCGATCTGCAGTTCTTCCAGCTCGTCGCGGCATCGGGGACATTCACCGGCCGCGGGTTCAAGGCTGACCTCGACCGGAGCGGCGATCGCCCCGCAATGGCCGCAAAATTTGCTTCCAACGAACATTAGTCCCAGACATTTAGGACAGCCGACCGTCTTGAGCCGCGTCTTGCAGAATTCACATAGCGAACGGTCGCTTTCCACGGCCGCACCGCAATTGGGACAATTTAGAGCTTCGACAACCATATCGTCACCTATTTCATGCGGTCAGCTATCGCCGCCCGCATCGTTTCGATCGGAGCGTCGCGGCCGGTCCAGATCTCGAATTGCCGCGCGCCTTGTGCGATCAGCATCTCGATACCACCGATCGCGGGTATTCCGGCTTTCGCTGCCTCGCTGATGAGAGGGGTCGCCGCCGTCTTTGTTACCAGATCAAAAACGAATTTTACACCCAAAAGCTCGTCCGCGGTAAACAAAGTTTCGTTCTCGAATGCGCCTTTCATCCCGATCGGTGTGGCGTTGACCACGATGTCGGCCTCGCCCGGCCGATCCTTAGACATTTGTGACACGGCTATATTCATTTCGTCGGAAAACACGGACGCCTTTTTCGTGTCGCGAACGTAGACGCTTACATCCGCGCCTTCCCTCTTCAATGCGTAAACGCATGCTCTGGCTGCCCCGCCCGCACCAAAAACAGCGGCCCGCGCACCGCGAAGATCGCCAAATCGTGTTTTCAGCGGCGTTATAAACCCGTGTGCGTCGGTGTTAAATCCGGTCATCCGTCCGTCGGCGTCGATCTTGACGGTATTGACCGCTCCGATCGAGGCGGCAGTCGGGTCGATCTCGTCGAGGTGCCGCATGATCGCCTGTTTGTGCGGCATGGTGACCGAAAACCCGCCGAAATTCAGCTCAACCTCTCGCGTATCCGGCTTGACCATCCGTCGGATGAAATCGTCAAGGTCCTTGACGAGCAAATGCATGAATACAGCATTCTGTTGCCCGACATGAAACGCCGCGTTCTGCATATAGGGCGACAGCGATTGCGAGACGGGATCGCCGATCACTCCGTACACACGGGTCTTCCGGTCCAATTCCCTGACTCTATATACCTCGAGCATGTCCTTCGCCGTGATCTGGCCGCCCGCGGTCTCCTTACCCGTGTCGAGAGACGCGAATGTCAGGAATGCTCCGTGCGCCGGGCCGAGAATTCGCGTCCATTTGCCTGCCTCTCCCATCGCGATCGCGATGATCTCCCGGTTCTCGGAGCGTGCCCGCTCGATGAGTTTCCAAACCGGTATCGCGTCGGTGATATCGTCCGCCCAGACGGCGAGCTTAATGATGTCAGGATCCAAAGCATTGACGCACTCAAATAGATGTTCCGGATCGGCGAGTCCCCCGACGAGATCGTGGTACGAGACGATCCGTCGCACATTATTTGTCTGAACTGCCATCGTAAGCTTTACGTCCGCCTCGAGGTCGATGATGAACGGAGGTCTACGCTCATTTAGTATTGATTGCCAGAACGTTAGGCGTTCGCTGAAGAGCATGTCCCTAGCACCGCCTTGATCCGAAGGCCTGTTTGTGAACAGGTACGTTGCCGGTATATCCGGCAGGGCCTTGATCGTTCTGTGTAATTGATCGGCGATCAGGCAATCAAACCGCACCTCCACAATATCCGCCATTTCGGCAGCGCGGCGGATCGCGGCGATCGTGTCGTCCGCCGTCGCCTCGCAAACTGGTATGCATATCTTGCCCGTGTTCATCCCGTCCGGGTCGAGACGCTCTCCTTATCCATTACAAAGCTTACCGCCATCACCAGGCCGACGATCACACACAGCGACGCGGCAACTACAATAAGCGTATTTCCACTCTGCTTCACACCGATGCCCGTAGCGGCCCATGCAAGGGCGAGCGGGAAAAGGAAATTTCTGAGCTTGAACCGGGCAACGACAGCGAGTCCGGCAGCCAGGAGCAGCATCGCGGCCCCAAGCATATTCCAACCAGACGGAGTCATCGTCACACCGGCCGAGACCATTAGAATGACAACGTTGATCAGCGTCGCCGCCGTCACCCAACCAAAATACAAACCGAACACGCCCTTTCCAAAAAGGCCGTCGACAAATGAATCGGCTTTGCGAAAACGTAGGTTCAAGATCAGGAGCGACAACCATAAACCGACGATCACCGCCAGGCACGCCGCGATCTGATATTGATGCCAGAACCAAAGCCAGAGGCAATTAAGCAGGCACGTGAGCAGGTATAAAGTACGGATCTGGCGAAGCCGCCGCAGATTTGATGGGAGCAACTGATAAATGCTGAAGCCGACCAGCCCGAGATAGATAGCTCCCCAGATCGTGAATGTAAACCCCGCCGGAGTGATCACGGTCGGGTAACGATTTGAAACCTCGTCCGTCATCACGCCGTTTAAATATCCGGTTGAGGCGAGTCCGTTGAATGCGAGCGTCGCTGCGGTCGCAACTAAGACCAGAAATGACCTGGCCCGATCGATCGAGGTTCCGGTTTCCGTCATAACTTAATTATGTCATTTTGACCGCTAAGTTACCGCTGCCGCCCTAGCCAAATTCACGTTTTCGTATGAAAATAGCTCAAAACGTAAACTTTTGTAAATTTTGTACTCGGCCATGTATTTTCTTTTCCAACTAAATGACCAGCCCAGGCGTCATAAGTGCGTCTGAGGTGGTGAGATAGCCCAAACGTGGCACTCAGATTGCCTTTGATAATAAGTGACGCTCTTTCCCTCTTTCCCCATGAGGCGTGAAACAGACAGAAAGAGGAAAACTAAAGAGATGAAGATGTTACGAAATACAATTATGGCGTTAGCGATGATGGCGGCTTTCTCGGCGGTCAGCTTCGCACAAAAGGACGACAAAAAGCCGCCGCCGAAGGATCCGCCGCCGGTGATCAATCCCGGCTCAAAGAATCCGCCGCCGCAAAAGCCTGAGCCCAAGCCAAAAAAGCCAAATTCTGATGAGGTTGCGATATGGGCTCGCGAGGCGTTCGAGACGGCTTAGGTTAGGCCGCATAATATTCGACAATGGCAGTTCCTTTTCGGGCTGCCATTTTTCTTTGCGGCGAGATGTTGCGTCGCGGCTTTTCTGATAATCTTCTCCATAGTTTCTTTGGAGAAAATCTATGTCGATGTCTGCCGCTGTTTCGCGATGCGTGACGCTTGTCGCCGCGATCGTTCTCTCTTTCGCATTTCATTTTTCACTGCTTGGCCAGCCGGTCGACGCCTCGCTCTACCAGTCGATGCGCTGGCGAATGATCGGGCCATTCCGTGCGGGGCGAACCGTCGGCGCTGTCGGTATACCGTCCCAGCCAAACGTATTTTATATCGGTGTCAATAATGGCGGCGTGTGGAAGACGAACGATGCCGGCCGCACGTGGAAACCAATTTTTGATGACCAGCCTACCGGCTCGATCGGCGACATCGCCATCGCTCCGTCGAACCCGAATGTCATCTACGTAGGCTGCGGCGAAGGATTGCAGCGGCCCGATCTGGCGACGGGTGACGGGATGTACCGGTCAAACGACGGCGGAAAGACGTGGAAGCATCTCGGGCTTCGCGACGGCCAGCAGATCGCGTCGATCGCTGTCGATCCGAAGGACGAGAGACGCCTGTTCGTCGCCGTCCTCGGCCACCCGTACGGCCCGAACACAGAACGCGGCATTTACCGTTCTACCGACGGCGGCGAAACTTTCGAGCGCGTGCTTTACAAGGACGAGAATACCGGAGCGATGCAGGTCGAGTTTGACCCGACAAATTCTCAGATCGTCTATGCCGTCCTCTGGGCCGGACGGCAAGGCCCCTGGGAAAACGGCGCGTGGCAGGGAAAAGAAAGCGGACTTTTCAAATCGACCGACGGCGGCACGACCTGGAAAAAGCTCACCAGCGGCCTGCCGACCTTCGAGCAGGGCCTCGGCCGCATCGGCTTTACGATTTCCCGATCGAACCCGAGCAAACTATATGCGACCGTCGATGCACAGCCGGCCGTTGCCGGGATCTACGTTTCGAATGATGCCGGCGAAAACTGGACGCGAGTGAATGGCGACTCGCGTTTGTGGGGCCGCGGGAGCGATTTTGCGGAACTCAGGGTACATCCTAAGGATCCGA
>CAYSMU010000336.1:0-4160 GCA_964432145.1 uncultured Chloracidobacterium sp. | reverse complement strand
CAAAAGGCGATCGACCTCGATCCCCAATACGCTCTAGCTTATGTCGGATTGGCTGACTGTCTGAAGTTTTTGGGCGCTTATGGTCAAATCCCCGAGGTCGAAGCTTGGAGGGATGCGAAAGCTGCGGTCGAAAAGGCCCTGGCGATCGATCGTTCGTTGGGTGAAGCTCATGCCGCCTTGGCAAACATTTATGATCTTGAGTGGCGATGGTCGGAATCCTGGGCCGAGATCGACCGAGCGATCGAATTAAGCCCGAATTCCGCAAGAGCTCATTCCCTGCGTTCAAATATTCTCCTTTACCAAAGGCGATATGATGAAGCCTTAACTGACGCCAAGATCGCTCAGCAGCTAGATCCTTTATCTTCCGCATCGAATTTCGCGGTTGTCCACGTCTACCTGCTTAAGAATGAACTTGACGCCGCGCAGGGTGAACTCAACCGATGGAACGAGCTCGGACCCGATGATCCATTCAGACTTTTGTTTGCGGGTTGGCTTGCCCTTAAGAAGCAGGACTACGAAAAAGCGGTGGTCGATTTTGAGCGGGCCGCAGAGATCTCAAAGCGAACAGCGGCGACGCTGAGGAGCTTGGGGCATTGTTACGGAGTGGCCGGACGACGGGATGATGCACGAAAGATAATCGCAGAGCTAAAGGAAAGACACGATAGGGGCGAGCCTGTTGCCCAGCATATTGCGGGCGTATATGCCGGATTGCGTGAAAACGATGCGGCATTCGCCTGGCTCAACATTGCTTTTGATCAGCATTATAGCGGCCTCCAGAATATCACCTATCTCCACCCTTTTGAGGCCCTCCGCGACGATCCGCGATACAAGAACCTTCTGAGGCGGATGAATCTCCCGCAATAGCTAACCAAATAGACGTGGTAAACGCCTCTGCAGATTCTTCGGCAGCAATATTTCCATCGCATCATCGACTGTAACGATGCCGGCGATATCGCCCTCGTCGTCGATGACTGGCAGAGCGAGCAGATTGTATTCTGAGATTGTCTGGGCGACCTCTTCGGCCGAGTCTGACGGGTGTGCGAAACGAAATTCCGTTCGCATCACGTCAGCCAATTTGTACGTCGGATCGGCAAGTATAAGAGATCGCAGTGAAATAAGGCCGCAGAGCTTCCACGAGCCCTCCTCCTCGACGACATACATGTAGTAGATCATGTTCGGCGTCTCGGCCATTTCGCGAAGGCTGCGTATCGTCTCGCCGACGGTAAGGTCTTTTGGAAAGACGACAAATTCTGTGGTCATCAGGCCGCCGGCGGTGTCATGTTCGAACGCCATCAACTCGGCGACGTCTGCCTTTTCATCATCTTCCATCAAAGCGAAAAGCTGCTCTGACTTTTCGTCGTCCATCTCGTCAAGAACGTCCACCGCATCGTCAGGTGACATTTCCTCTAAAATGTCGGCGGCACGCTCTTCGTCCATCTCCTCTAGGATCCGGGCCTGAGCCTCGGTGGACATCTCCTCGAGTGTATCGGCCGCAACCTCGTCATCGAGGCTCTCGACCACCTCGGTCCGATGAATGGGCGATAGCGATTCTGCCAGCTGGGCGATCTCGACGGGATGAAGCCGCGATAACTTATCCTTTGAGGATTTGAGCTGCACTGTGACCGTGGCGGTGTCTGTCGCTAAGTAGCCAACGTCGGCCCAGTCGATAACCTCGACAACGCGGTCGCTGCCGTAAAAGCCCTTGGGCATCAGCCGACGCACAAATCCCTGCAGGCTCACATCTGCTCCCGACACGCGCCACATTCCACCGGTTTCGATCAATTGGACGTCGTTCACGCGCACGACCCGCTTTCCGTCAACGTCGATCAATTGATTGTCGAGTACATCCTTGCCAAGAAGCACCTCGCCTTCGCGACGGATGAATGGCGTAAGGTCCAGTATCGCCGATCTCATGCGTGCCCCATGAAGCCCAAGATCGGTGAAGTCGCGGCTGGGCATAAAGAAGTTTCGCCTGCGATAACGAGCGACCAGGCCTATAACCGGCGGATACTCCTCTTCGCCATACCGCACGATCACGTCGCTGATGGCCGCGATCTTCTCGTTGCGGGCATCGAGGACGGGCCGGTTCAGGATCTGCGAAACGTAGAGCATAAGCAAAAGATATCATAAAAAAGTCTTGCAAATAGATCGAGAAGTGCCTTTGCAAGGCACGCCAGACGAGATTCGTGCGTTAAACACTCAAAAAACTTCTTGGCTTTTGTGGAAACCCTTTAGGACTGTGCGTTTTCTTAAATAGGTAACAAGGACGAGCCTCTACGGCCTCCCGTCCCGCGGATACCCGTGTGCCTGCCCCCATCCAAATGAAAACAGCTCACCTAACGATACTCGCTATCCTGCTCGCGGCGGTACCTGCCATATCGCAAGAGCGTCCCCGATTCTTCGACAACTTTGACACATCCCGCGGCGTCAACGTGGTCAAACCAACGTATGTGCAAGCCTCGGCCAAGGCCGGGCCGTCAAGCAGCAAGATCGTCAACACTACGCCTACCGGTGACGTGAAGACGATCAACGGAAAAAGATATCTGATGCCGACGGGAATGTCGGCCCCGGCCAACACCAAAGCGACCTCGCGCACCTCGAAACTGAACGTCACCGAAGGCCTTGCCGATCGCGAACTCGCCAGCTTCGCTAACCGGTCGGGAGGTATGTCGATGGGCGTGAACAATGGCCTCAAGGGATTCACGACCGGCAATCCGGTCCATGATTCATATATCGTGGAATCGAGCCGCCGTTACGGCATAGACCCGCTGCTGATCTACGCTCAGATGCACCAGGAGTCTGGATTCAAGCTGCGGGCAACATCGTACAAGGGCGCAAGCGGCCTTATGCAGTTGATGCCGGGAACGGCCCGCAGGCTGGGCGTGACCGACATTTATGACCCTAAACAGAACATTGACGGCGGCGTCAAATATATGCGGATGCTGCTGAATATGTTCAATGGCGATGTGATACTCGCCCTCGCCGGTTACAACGCAGGCGAAGGCGCGGTCATGAAATATGGAAACAGTGTGCCCCCGTACAACGAGACCCGTGAATACGTTCGCCGGATTTCAGCTCGTTACGCATCGATTTCGGACGGCACCTTTGCCCAGAATTCCCGCCGTGTCACTGTCGCACAGGCAGCCAAACTCGAAAAGAAAGATGCACGGCCGCTCACCGTTTATGAGCCCAGCGCGGTGGCGATCCGCCTCTCAGACGGGAGGATGAGGCTTGTAAATCAATAAGGTTCTTACGCTCGGAAGGCGTATGTAGGGTTCCCACAAAGAGAGTAGACACTCTTCTCCAACTTAGTCGAAAAGACTTGCGGCCGGCCAGCGTTGACCGGCCGCGTTTTTTGAGATTATCAATAGGCCTTGAATTTACCGTTCTGAAATACGAAAACCCCCGCCTCGGACGCACATTCGCCGACCAGTATGCCGCTGTTTCGCAGACGGCCCGCCGTTGTCATCGTACCTTTTGCTGCGACCCGCATTCCCCAGTCACGTGCGTCACGAGCTGGCGTCGATGTCAGTACAAAGGGGGCAAAGCGCGTTCGACGGTCGAGAAATGCGATCAAATACGCCTTTGTTCCTTTTACGAGCTTCACGACGTAATCTCGCCGTGCGTCACCATCGAAATCTCCCCAGCCCGTCGCACTTCGAAATTCCGGGCTGCAATATTCGCCCGTCGTCGGTGACTGGCGCCACCCGCTATAGTTCGCATTTAGATAATTGGTTACCGCATCGGGGATAGACTGCGTCTGACCGATCGCAGGAAGGGCGAACGTCACCGATATGACCATTAACCATCTTCCGATCCTCATAAAAACCTCCTTGGCAGGCGATGCATCGGCCTGTGCGCCGATATTGTGCCTATTGTCACCGTCGCACAGTGAGGAATATCACAATCGCAATTCCCCGTAAAAAAGGCGGCCCGTGAGCCGCCTTTGGGGGAATGTGAATGACCGGTACCGAGCGGTTTTGAGTGCGTTCGGTACCGGTGCGTGTGTGTTTACGGTTCGCGGCGGCGGAGGATCGAGATCGGGTTCGCTCTTGTCCATTCCTGGATGATGTCGAACTCTTCAGGCCGTGCCGCTCGGCGGGTCGGGCGTGTGCCTTTCTCGTCCGTCGGGTTCGGGCCTGAGATCGATATGCGGCCTG
>CAYSMU010000335.1:0-4179 GCA_964432145.1 uncultured Chloracidobacterium sp. | reverse complement strand
CATTTGGATGCTCAAGCAGGCATTACTTCGGAGCGCCGAACGACTGTGCCAAAGGCTGTTATGAAGGAGCTTATGGCAAAGGCACTTACGACGAAAAGAAAGCCGACCAGATCCGGCGGGAAGAGAACAGAAAGTTCATGAAGCCGCTGAGTCTTAAGCTCAACCAACAGTCGTGTCCGGTGATCGCTCAGCTGGGAGATACGATCAATTTCTCGGTGGCCGTGACCGGCGGTATTCCGCCTCACAAAGTTACATGGTCCGGAAACGGTTCGCCGAAGGACAATACCTTCACTTTTGCCAACTCCAGACAGGCGGGAACCTATCCGATCTCGGTAACTGTCTCAGATGACGAAGGGAACACCGCGACGGCGTCGTGCTCTGTCATTGTCGAGGTGATGACCGTGAAGATCGATCTTCTTGATAAAGAGAACAAGATCACTTTCGGCCAGAGCAGGAGCTTCAGGGCTACGGTGATGTCGGGAAACAAACCGGCACGCGGCAATTTCTATTTCCTCTGGCAGCCCCATCCCGAGATCCAGTTCAATCCGTTCGAATACAACGGCGGGACCGTCTCAGGGACCAGGGCCGTATTCAATAAGCTGGGCACCTCGAGGATTTGGGCCGTCGCTCACACCCGTGAAGGCGAAAAGTTGACGTCGGTCGGTGAATCCGACCAGATCGAGATCGAGGTCGGCAAGCCTGAGCTGAAGCTTACGCTCACGCCAGAAAAAGGTGTGGTGAGTTCACAAGTGAAGGCAAAAGTGACGACCGATGTTCCGGGACTGAAGGAGATCGATTACCGCTGGGAAACAACCGCTAATGGCAAATTGCTCAGCGAATCGAAGGATTCGAGCGAGATCACCTTTTCGCCGCAGGATACTAAGCCTGTAACGATAACGGTCAATGCCCGAGTGCCGGGAACGGGCGATGATCTCGGGAACCAAACCGCTACATTCACGGCATCGCCCCTTGACGTCAAAGTTACGGTGCTCGGTACGGAAGGCCCGAAACCGCAGATTTGGAAGGAAGGAGTAGGCCTCGTAACCGTCGAGAGAGAGATCGCGGTGCACCAATTCGTTAACCTTCGGGCAGACGCGACTCCCGCGATGGATGGCCTGCGATTTGAATGGATGCTGAACGAAGATTCGCATTTTGCAGGAAACAACATTACACAGGCGATCCGGGCGTACCGGAGCCAGACCGGTTCGTGCGAGGCCACCGTGGTCGTCAGAAACAGCGAAGGTATCGAACTCGGACGCGGGACCGGGAATTTCAATGTCTCGATCTCACAGGCTGACCTCGATAAAGCCAAAAACATGGGCGGCACGGACGAGAAGCTGGCAAATGCCAAGGCGCTCGTGTCCAAGGGCCAATTGGATGAAGGAATTGTCCTCGTGGATGAGGTCGTGAGAGCCGCACCCAAAAACACCGAGGCCTCGGGTCTCGCGAATAAGTGGAAAGCTGATCGTACGACTATACAGACCCAGCTCGGCAAGGTGCGGACATTGATCGATCAGCAGAAATTCACAGACGCGAGCAAGGAACTTTCGGTCGCAAAGAATCTCAACGGACTATATCCGCCGGTCGCCGCGATCGAAAAAGAGCTGAACGAAAAGTCTGCCAAATTCGACGCGGGAGTGCGCGACGCTGTCGCGTCGATCAAGTCCGCCATCGACGCCCGAGATTTCAAAAAAGCTCTTCAATTGTCGGCTGAGACACGATCCAAATTCAAGCTCATTCCGGCAACGGAACAAACAGTGAAAGGATACGACGATTTCGCCCGTTCGCATGAGGCTGAGAAGGAACGGGTCCGCGGCGTGCTAAAGCAGGGCGAGACGAAGTACAACACTGGCGATTACGCAGGAGCGTTGACCGATTTCGCTCAGCTTTGGGTCAATTTCGACGCGTATTGGAATAACTCGATAGACCCCGAACCAAAGTATTACGAGAATCTCCGCAATCAGGCACAAACGCGGCGCGATCGAGTTAATTTGCTGATACCGCAAATAAAGCAGGCGGTAGAAAACCCGACCTTCGACCGGAGACAACTCGAATCGGCATCCGCCCTGGTGAATGAGTTGCTGCAGCTCCAGCCGGGAAATGCCGTCGCACAGGGATACAAGTCTGCCATTGCGGAGAAACTCTCCCGGGGTGAAAAAGGAGCGAAGGCTGACGACGCCGTAAAGCGCGGCGACCAGCTCGCCACCGAGCGCAAATGGCCCGAGGCTGTTAAGGCGTACGATGAGGCGATCAAGGCAGACCCTTCGAATGCGAATAGTCATAGACTCAGAGGCCGTGCAAAACGTGAGGCCGGAGACCTCAATGGCTCGCTCAAAGACTTTGACAAGGCGATCGAACTCGATCCGGGCAATCATCAAACCTGGCTCGGACGCGGCCTGACCAAGGACAAACTTGGTGATAAGGCGGGAGCCATGGCTGATTTTGATCGCGGTATCGCCATCAATCCTAATTACGCGGCAGGCTACAATTACAGAGCCAGCGTCAAACTGGATCAGAAAGACTACGCGGGAGCTAAGGCCGAATACGATCGAGCTATCGCCATCGATCCGAAAAACGCCGTCTCGTTCGCGAACCGAGCATTTGCCAAAGCGAATCTCGGCGACAGGAATGGAGCGATCGCCGATTATACCAAGGCGATCGAGATCAATCCGAACAATGCGATCGCATATAACAATCGCGGACATGCAAAGCAGCAGTTGGGCGATCTCAAAGGAGCACAGGCCGATTACGAAAAGGCGATAGCGATAGACCCGAACTACAAGACGCCGCAAAACAACCTCGCCAAGCTTAAGGAGCAGATGGAAGGCGGAACCGTGACGGCGACAACGAACGCCGGATCGAGGTTCTATCCGGTCGACCTAACCCCGATCGGAGGAAGGAAAGCAACTCCGAGAAAAGTAAAAGACATTGAAATGGACGACAGTTCGGGCATCCGGCTGAAGAGCACAGACGAAAAGAGACTGACGATGACCGTCCCGATCCCTGTGGCGTTTTCAACATCGCGGATAGCTATCGTCTCAAACCTTGACGACGCGACTTACCTCGACCAGGGAGCAACGATCGCCATCATGTTTGTGACTACGGACGCCGGGACGAAAAGCTTCAGGATCCAGGCCGGTGTTCACAGCAGCGAGTGGAACTATGGCGTCGGCCCTAAACACAAGCGGGTTGACGGTTTAGATATCGGGGACAATCGGTTTCTTGCCGTCTTCGATCTTGGCACTCCGACGGTTGTGAGAGGCATAAGATTCGAATACGTCGAGACCAATTCCGAGAAGTGGTACGGACACGCACCCGGCTTCGTTCTTAGAGGTGTCACGCTGATCGGCCCGGGCGGGAACGTCTCGCAGCCGGTCGTGACCCCAAAACCGACTCCGACGCCGATATCCACCCCGAGGCCAACGCCCGTAGCAGTGACCGGCACCGAGTCAGAGATCTTCAATAACGGAAACATTGGCGGTGTCTATAATCAGCCGACAGCAGCCACTCAATTCACGATCAATAGGCCGTACCTAATCACTTCAATTATGACGTACCACTGGAACAACGCCCGCGGTACCACACGGCTCGGAACCGTTTCGATAAAGGGAGGCGACGGCAGAGTATACGGACCATGGGCCGCGACCGGAAGTCCGGGCCAGGGAGGTGTGCCGAACGCATATTGGAACGTACGGCCAAACTTGACGATACCGGCGGGCACCTACACGATCGTTGATTCCGACCCTGCGACCTGGGCACAGAACGCCCAGAGCGGCGGGCGTGGCCATGCGATCGTAAAAGGACGTGCCGCAGCGACGGTAACCGCTGCTCCAACGCCGACGCCGGTTCGGGTACCCACGCCGGTAAGGACCGCTGCCGGCAGATACGTTACGGCCATTCTGGAGAACCGATCGAGCGAGGCGGTCCACATCTTTGCGGAGGGCGACAACTTCGGGCCGGGAAACAAGATAGCTCCGGGAGAAAAAAGAGAGGTGCGTGTACTGATGACCTCGACAGGCCGCATCAAGTTCACGGCGGGACGAAACGGCCAGGTGATCGCGACCAGATTCTGGGACGGCGATCCGGATGACTTGAGCCGTTATCCGAGGATCACATTCGACGGACGCTCGTTGATAGTGGTGACCGGATTGCGGTAACGGGGCACCTGCATATGCGGAT
>CAYSMU010000334.1:0-4197 GCA_964432145.1 uncultured Chloracidobacterium sp. | reverse complement strand
AACGTGAGGAACTTGTTTTCGATCTAAATCAGATCGATAAAGGAAAGGTCAAAGATCCCGTCCTGGAACCGAACGACATCGTCGCCGTCTCAACTGATACGGCCAAGGCGATTCTGTTCGGCCTTGCCAACGCGATCAAATCGTCCGTTCCAAACGCCGTTTATAGGCTCCCGTAAGGGACATATACGTATGAAAGAAACCCGTGGAATGATTCGAAATCCGCTCGGCGACTCCGAACTTCAGTTCGAATCGCCGATCGTTACTGCCGGGCGTTACCCGTCCTATCGTGACGCACAGGTGTCTGAAGGGTTTCAGTTGCTTGATTACTGGCGGGCTATCAGAAAGCGGCTTTGGCTGGTGATCGGATTCGTTGTATTGGTCACAACTCTTACGGCGATATATATGGCCCGTCGGCCAGACGTATTTGCAGCAAGGGCGGTTGTCCAGGTCGACTCAGAACAAACGAACCCGGATCTTGTAACCAGCGATCGCCAACGCCCGGTGATCAACTCGGATCCGGCTTACTTCAACACTCAACTCCAGTTGCTGTTGAGTGACAGCCTTCTTCGACGAACGATCAAAGAGAACAATCTTGATACAAACAAGGAATTTCTTCGGGCGAGGGAGGAAGGAGCGGTGTCACCGTGGCGTTCTATACTGCGATCAGTCGGTCTTGCCACCGATGATCGCAAGGGCAAGGATAGGACGCAGGAGGATCTTCTTGCGGAGAATTCTCTTGCTACCTCAGAAGAGATCGCCGAGGCAGTCCGGTTGCAGCCGTTTGTTGAAGTGTTAAAGCGCAATATGGAGATCGATCCCCGGCGGGAATCGCGTGCGACGGTCAAAGACACACGTTTGATCGATATTTCGTTCAGACACACAAATCCGGAACTTGCTGCATTTGTAGTTAACTCGATCGCGAAGACCTTCACCGACATAAATCAGGAAAAGCGATCTGGCACGAGCAAAAAGACAAATACATTTCTTCAAGATCGCATCGCGACGCTTCAATCCGATATTCAGACTGACGAGCAGAAACTCGTCAGTCTGACCCAGTCCGCAGGCATCCTGAAGACCGAGGGTGAGCAGACTATTGTTATCGATCGCCTTTCAGGTCTTAATAAACAGCTCCTTGACGCCGAGAACGCACGAAAGACGGCCGAGGCCGACTATTTTTCGGTGAATGAATCGCCTGACAAAGTAAAGGCACTTGCCGAGACACTTACCGCCCGATATACGACGGAGCGTGAGAACAGCATTCAGACACTGCAGACAGACACATTGAAAAAGATCAATGATCTTCGAAGCCAAAGGACCGAAAAGGAGCAATTGTTCGAGGAAGGAGCACCTGAGCTGAAGCAGATCGATAACCAAATAAAGCAATATCAGGATTCGATCGATAATGCGGTGGCGAAATTCAAGAGGGATCTTGAAACCTACCGAACCAGAGTGTCGAGCGAACTGCTCCAGAATTTGCGGACGAAATACTTGCAGGCAAAGGCTCAGGAAGACAAGATTAGAGTCGATTTTAATAAGCAGTACGCCGAAGCACAGGGTCAAATCAAGAGTGCAGTCGATATCAAGCTGCTTCAGCAGAATATCGATACGAATCGCGGATTCCTCGATAATCTTCGAAAACAGGTCAGTGGAAACGATATTGCAGCTCAGGGCACCGACAACAATATTAGCGTAACTGAGATTGCCATACCGCCTGACATTCCAGTGTCGCCGCGCCGTCTGATGACGGTTGGGGCCGCCCTGATCCTATCGACCTTGTTCGGAATGGGGTTGGCCTTGTTCCTGGAATACTTGGACGATACCATACGTACGACCGAGGAGATCGAGAATTATCTCCAATTGCCGGCCCTTGCGGCTATCCCGACAATGGACTCGCTGCCAAAGAGAAAACTCTTGTTGGTTGGATCCGGCGAGACCGATCCGGAAGCACCGGACTCTCCGCTGCTTATTTCCGCTGATTCAAGATCTTCGCTGGCGGAGGCGTACCGGCATCTGCGAACCTCGATCCTGTTGTCTACGGCAGGGCATGCCCCTAAGTCCCTTTTGATCACTTCTAGTCTGCCATCAGAAGGAAAGACCACCACGGCAACAAACACTGCGATCAGCCTTGCACAGACGGGTGCCAGAGTGCTTATCATCGATGCCGATATGCGGCGTCCGAGGCTGCATTCGATCTTCGGAGTTGAGAACGGTAACGGACTAAGCACTCTGCTTTCGAGCGAACTAACCGACGCGGATGTCACCTCGGCAATCAAGCAGGATGAAAAATCTAAACTGTTTTTGCTCACCTCTGGTCCGATACCGCCAAATCCGGCGGAGCTTGTTGGTTCCGAACAGATGGTCACCCTCCTTCACCTCCTGCAGTCGCGATTTACTCATGTCGTCGTGGATTCGCCGCCTATTGCGTCATTTACGGACGGCGTTCTCATTGCGTCGATGGTCGATGGAGTGATCCTCGTAGTGAATGCGGGCAAAAGTTCAAGACAGGTCGTAAAAAGGTCACGGCAACTGTTGCAGGAGATCGGGGCAAAGATATTTGGGGTGGTCCTGAACAATGTTAACCTCAACAATAAGGACAATTACTATTATTATCAGAGCTATTACCACCGAAGCAGCTACGTCTCGGGAGATGAGCAACAACCTTAATTCTCCACTTATTTTATGTACGAACAGACGAAGGTCCTGGTAACAGGGGCTGGCGGATTTATCGGAAGCCACCTTACCAGTTATCTCAAAAACAAGGGCTATTGGGTTAGAGGAGTTGATATTAAGCGTCCGGAATTTGGCGAATCAACTGCTGACGATTTTCAGCTATTAGATCTCCGGCGATGGGAGAATTGTCTGGCCGCGACAGCGGGCGTAGATGAGGTCTATGCACTTGCGGCCGATATGGGGGGAATGGGGTTTATTTCATCGCATCACGCCCAGATACTTCACAATAATTCACTTATTAATCTGCATACGCTTGACGCCGCGCGCGAAAACGGTGTGAAACGTTACCTCTACACCAGTTCGGCATGTATTTATCCGGAACATCTGCAGGAAGATATTAACGTTGTCCCTCTGCGAGAGGAAGATGCGTATCCAGCCTATCCGCAAGATGCTTATGGGTGGGAAAAACTGATTTCCGAGCGGCTATGTATGCATTATATGGCGGACTATGGAATCGAGACGCGTACGGTCAGATTTCACAATATATTTGGAGAACGAGGTACCTGGGAGGGAGGGCGTGAGAAAGCACCTGCTGCGTTAAGCCTAAAGATCGCGCTCGCCAAGTTGACCGGAATGCGCGAGATCGAGATCTGGTGCGACGGAGAGCAGACTCGCTCGTTCTGTTATATAGACGACTGTGTCGAGGGGATCTTTAGGTTGATGCAGTCCGACTATTCAGAACCACTTAACTTAGGTCAGGATCGAATGGTTTCGATCAACGAACTTGCGGATATTATCGCGGACATCGCCGGTATCGAGATAATTAAGAAGCACGTGGACGGACCTCAGGGTGTCCGGGGCCGAAATTCTGACAATTCCAAACTTCGCGCTGTCCTTGGCTGGGAACCACGCATTTCGTTAGAAGACGGCCTCGCAACCACCTATAACTGGATCGAAGATCAGGTTCGCCAGACTATAGACAGTCACAGTCGGTCGGCCACCCCTACTGTCTAATATCCCGAGAATGAACAATCGCCTGATGAAGGTCGCGCTGGTCATTCCTGTGTATAACCGCAGAGATATTACGATACAGGGCCTTAGAAGTCTCGCCCGAACAGATCTGACCGGCCTGGATGTAAGGACGTTCGTTGTAGACGATGGGTCGACAGACGGCACGGCGGATGCCATCCGAAAGGGGTTTCCCGATGTCGAGATCATCGCCGGCGACGGAACGCTCCATTACGCTGCCGGTACTAATCGGGGAATTCAGGCAGCACTCGAATGGAACCCGGATTTTGTCGTGACTATGAACGACGACGCGGTATTTCATGAGCAGTTCTTGCAGCGCCTGATCAAGACCGCAACCGCCAATCCCAGATCAATAGTGGGGGCATTGTTATTACTCTGGACCGAACCCCACAGAGTATTTCAAGTCGGTCAAAAATGGATAACATGGCGCGGCGGTTGGGTCATCCCCGAGGATCTCACAGCCTTTACCGTGGGCACGACCCCGATTAAGGTTGAATG
>CAYSMU010000333.1:0-4212 GCA_964432145.1 uncultured Chloracidobacterium sp. | reverse complement strand
GCTCGATGACCTCTGGCGTGGGCGTCCAGGCAATGGGCTGATCTTCGAGGAGGTTCGTGTCGTTCATCAGTTGAATTTTATAACACGGAAAGAATTTAGCCACATAAAACATGAATTGCACGACTAAGTGGACCTCCGAATTCGTGTCATTCGTGATATTCGTGGCAAAATATCGGAAATGAGTGACAATGCAGTAGGAATTGAGTTGCCGGGTAACCTGTTTGCCGGAAAGACTGCGGTGATAACCGGTGCGTCGCGTGGCGTTGGGCGGGCAACGGCCTTGCGTTTGGCTGAGGGCGGAGCGGACATCGTGGTCAACTATCTTGCCAACGACGCCGAGGCCGCCGAGACGGTCGAGATGTGCCGTAATAAAGACGTCGGTGCAGTTGCTGTGAAGGCTGATGTTTCCGAGTTTTCCGGTGCGAGCGAGGTCGCCCGCGTCGCTCTCGAACGCTTTGGCCGCATAGACTATCTCGTCTGCAACGCCGGCGTGTGGGACGGAGCTCCGATCGAGGATATGTCCGAGGAGCTTTGGAACAAGGTCATCAACACGAACCTCAAATCCGCATGGGCGATGACCAAGGCCTGCGTCCCGGCGATGAAGAAGCAGCATCAGGGATCGATCGTTTTTGTTTCGTCGACCGCGGGGCAGCGGGGCGAGGCAAATTACTCAAACTACGCCGCGTCAAAAGGCGGCCAGATCTCGTTCACCAAGGCTCTGGCGAGCGAACTCTGCCCAAGGATCCGCGTCAACGCCGTCGCTCCCGGCTGGATCGAGACGGCGATGGTGCGGCCCGTGTTTGAGGACGCCGAGTATCACCAGAGCGTGATCGATTCCATTCCGCTGAAACGCATCGCTACGACCGACGATATCGCTTTGTCGATCTGCTTTCTCCTCTCCGATTGGTCGAGGCATATTACCGGCGAGATCCTGAACATTAATGGCGGTGCGGTCCTGTGCGGTTAATTTTGACTTGACATCCGCGGTTATGATGTTTTAGGTTGTATAAGTCGGCGGTGACGTCGGCGAAATTGAAAATCTGAAAACGTGGCGATTTAAGGCAACTTGCTCCACGATAAAAACTGCTAAAGCGTCTCGACGCGAGATATAATTTCCCGTCGACGATAAACGAAGAACTTTATGAAAAGCTCTCGTGCAATTTAGCACGAGGGCTTTTTTGTTTTTCGATGAAGTTGCCTATCACGGCAGAAACACGACCGGTAGGGAGTGTGCCCTGCAATTTGAAAACAACAGGAGAAAAATATGTCAGATAACACATTTGCTTTCAACACTTTGGCACTTCACGGCGGGCAGGAGATCGATCCTACAACGAATTCGAGAGCCGTCCCGATCTACCAGACGACGAGTTACGCCTTCAACGACGCCGACCATGCGGCACGGCTTTTTGCACTTAAGGAATTCGGGAATATCTACACGCGGCTGATGAACCCGACGACCGACGTCTTCGAAAAACGCATCGCGGCTCTCGAGGGCGGAGCCGCCGCACTCGCTACCGCAAGTGGCCAGGCGGCTGAGACCTTGGCGATACTGACACTCGCCGGTGCTGGCGACGAGATCGTCTCGACGACTTCGCTTTACGGCGGGACATCCAATCTCTTTCATCACACGCTGCCGAAGCTTGGGATCAAGTTCCACTTCATCGACGGTGCCGACTATGAGGGCATCGAAGGGGCGATCAACGAGCGAACCAAGGCGATCTACACCGAGACGGTCGGTAACCCAAAGCTCGACGTTATCGACATCGAACGCCTCGCGACAATCGCGCACCGTAACGGGCTGCCGCTGATCATCGACAACACCGTCCCTTCGCCGGTCCTCTGCAACCCGATCAAATGGGGAGCCGATATCGTCGTTCACTCGGCGACGAAATATATCGGCGGCCACGGCACCACGATCGGCGGCGTGATCGTGGACGCGGGGAAGTTCGACTGGGCCGGGAGCGGACGGTTTACTGAGTTCAGCGAGCCGGACCCGAGCTATCACGGCGTTTCGTACACCGAGGCTTTCGGGCCGCTCGCGTTCATCATAAAGGCGCGTGTGCAGGGATTGCGCGACACGGGTGCGGCTCTCTCGCCGTTCTCGTCGTGGCAGTTATTGCAGGGAACCGAGACACTGCCGCTGCGTGTCGAACGCCACAGCGAGAACGCATTGACCGTCGCTAAACACCTGGAAAACCATCCGCTCGTCGCATGGGTCAACTACCCGAAGCTTGATTCGAGCCGTTACCGCGAACTTGCCGACAAGTACCTCGAGAAAGGCGCCAGCTCGATCGTGACGTTCGGCATCAAGGGCGGATTTGAGGCCGGAAAGCGTTTTATCAACTCGGTCAAACTATTCACACTTCTGGCAAACATCGGCGACGCTAAGTCGCTCGTCATTCACCCCGCGTCCACGACGCACCAACAACTGACCGCCGAGGAACAAGCCTCGACCGGCGTGACGCCCGATCTGATCAGGCTGTCGGTCGGTATCGAGGACATTCGAGACATCCTGGCCGATCTCGACCGGGCATTGAGTCTGTCGGTGGAAACGTTTAATTCGGCGGCGGCGTGATCCGCCCGGACACAGGCAGCGATGACGGCGATCAGCGTGGCCGCTGCCCATCGGAGGTGAAAATGTTTGAGATAGATTTTCGGTTTAACGAGCCGTTCGTGCTCGAATCGGGCGAGGTCCTCGACGAGGTCCGGCTTCGCTGCACCGTCTACGGCAGGCTCAACGCCGACAAATCCAATGCGGTGCTTGTCTTCCACGCGTTGACCGGCAGTTCGCGTGTCGGCGACTGGTGGAACGGTGTGGTATGCGATGGTTGTGCTCTGGATACGTCGGAGTTAGCTTTCGTTTGCGTCAATTATCTCGGCTCGTGTTACGGTTCGACGAGTGCGCGGTCGATAAAGATAAAGCGTCGCGGCAATCTGCCGATACTGACCACTCGCGACATTGTCAGGGCAAACGCTCTGCTTTTTGAGCATCTTGGGATCAAAAAATTCCGAGCAGTGATCGGCGGGAGTGTGGGCGGTATGCTGGCGTTACAATTCGCGGTGGACTATCCGGAGTTGGCGGACGAGATCATCTCGATCGCCGCGACGCCGCTATCGGCGATGGGTCTCGCCCTTAACCATATTCAGAGACAAGCGGTGAGAAAAGGCGACATCGAACTCGCGCGCAAGATCGCTGTGGTCTCGTATAAATCGCCGCGGCAGTTTGAAGCGAGGTTTGCCCGCAAGCCAAATCGTAACGGAGAAGACCCGCGTGAACGTCACGATCATCGGTTCGACGTTGGCGGTTATCTCGACCACCACGGCGAGGCGTTCAGCGAGCGTTTCAAGATCGAAAGCTACGAGCTGATCACAAAGGCAATGGATCTGTTCGATCTGACCGATGCCGAGATCGGCCGGATCACGGCAAATGTATCGCTCGTAGGGATCTCGAGCGACTGGCTGTTTCCAGCTTCGGATGTGCGTCTCCTTCGGGACCGCCTCGTGCGGTTAGGCGTCAACGCCAGGTACCACCAGATCGAATCCGATGACGGACACGATGCATTCCTCAGCGACATCGACGAAATGTCGCGGGTCCTTCGAGAGATCCTCGAAGGCGAACGAAAGGAGCCGGCAAGGCATTTTTTCGAAGCGGCGAATAGATCTGACCTTTGTACAGGAGGCTTCAGACGAGCGGCATGAGCAACGAAAGAGTAGAACAGAAGCTTCCATTCTGCCTGTTAAGCGGCAGATCGGCGGTCGTCACGGGAGCTTCACGGGGCATCGGACGGGCGACCGCCATCAGACTCGCCGAGGCCGGTTCGAACGTCGTGGTCAATTACCTGAGCAGCAAGGACGAAGCAAACGCGACCGTACGGGAATGTCGTGGCTACGGGGTGAAAGCGATCGCAGTACAGGCGGACGTTTCCAAGCCCGATGAGACCGATCGCCTTGTAGTCGCCGCGGTCAGGGAATTTGGCGGCGTCGATATCGTGGTCGCAAACGCCGGCATTTGGGAAGGCGATCCGGTCGAGGAAATGGGCGAGGAATGTTGGGATCGTGTGATCGACGCCAATCTCAAGGGCACGTGGACCGTCTGCAAGGCGGCGGTTCCGCATTTCAGATCCAACGGTGGAGGCTCGATCGTGATCGTGTCTTCCACGGCAGGCCAACGCGGCGAGGCCGGTTACTCGAACTACGCTGCCTCGAAGGGCG
>CAYSMU010000332.1:0-4213 GCA_964432145.1 uncultured Chloracidobacterium sp. | reverse complement strand
AAATCGCACCGCCAGATCGGCAACCTCTTCTACTTCAAGCTCCGTGCGATCAACAACCTCCACGAAGCCGGTGTTGACATCATTCTCGTGACCACCTTGGTCAACGGCATCAATAACGACCAGGTCGGCACGATCATCCGTTTTGCTCTCGAGAATCCGAAAAAGATCTCGTTCATCGCGTTCCAGCCGGTGTCGTTCACGGGCCGCGACGAGCACATCACCGAGCAGCGTCGCCTGCAGCAGCGTTACACGCTGGCTCACCTTGCCCATGACGTTCACGATCAGGTCGGCATTACCGAGCCGACACGCGACTGGTTCCCGCTTTCGCTCATGGGAGCGTTCGCCGATTTCGCTGACGTTGTTCACGGGCAGGACGCCGATTGGGGACAGGTTTCGTGCGGCTGCCACCCGAACTGCGGCGTCGGCACGGCCGTGATGGTCAACAAGGAAACCAAGGAGATGGCTCCGGTGCCGCAGTTCCTGAATATTCAGGGCCTCGTCACCGACATGCAGCACATCACCGACACGGCACGCGGCAAATGGTTCTCTAATATAATGATGGGCCTCGCCCTTCTCAAGAACTACAACCCGTACGGTGCACCGAAGAGCCTCACGCTCGGCGGCATCCTCAAGAAGTTCGACAAATCGTTCGGCCTCTCGGGCAAAGACTATGGTAAGGTCGGCCCGGACCGCACGATGGAAGACATCGAGAAACGCCGTCAGGACCCGTGGAACTTCCTCTTTATTGCAGGAATGTGGTTCCAGGATCTCTTCAACTACGATTTCCGCCGCACCGAAATGTGCATCATCCCGTACGGCACGCAGGAAGGCGAAATTTCCTTCTGTGCTTACAATACGGGAATCGGTTGGAGAAACATCATCGAGCACATGCACCAGAACGCGACCGTCGCCCAGTGGTACAAGGACCACGGCCGTCACGAAGTGTTCGCTCGCGGTAAGGAAGTCGAACTCGGCGACGCGACGCACAATCTCGTGTTGAACGAGATCGACCTCGCCCGCCCGAACAAGCCGGAAATGGAAGGCCCCAAGACCGCTGCCGAGGAAATGCAGATGATGCGTAAGCTCTACCAGCAGATGGTCCTCGAAAAGAACCAGATCACGGCAGAACCGCTTGTCCAGATCGGCGGTATCAAACGCGAAAAGAAAGAACAGCCGAAAGAAATGGCTGTTGCTGAATAACGGAACGCGGACGCCCACGTCCGCATCTTGTCAATCCAAAGCCTCGCCGAGAAAGCGGCGAGGCTTTTTTGTTCCACAATTTTCCCGATAATGTTAGAATTTCTGAGTCATGCCAAGCGTAGAGACAATATATCAAGAATCGATCAGGCCATTGCCCGTAAGCGAGCAGGTGCGGCTGGCAGAACTCATTTTGAAACGCGCCACGCCTGAAGCTACACCCTCGAATGGTTCTCGAGCCGTGCTGGATTTTCTCGAATCGGTGAGGAAGCGCACCGCTTCGCGGAGTGCAGCGGATATCAATGATCAACTTAGAACGGAGCGTGACTCTTGGGACGACTGACCTTCCCGGATCATTCTAAACTGTACCTTGATGCCGCACCGATAATTTACAGTGTCGAGGAACACCCGGAATATTGGTCTATACTTCAACAGGTATGGGGCCCGCTGGATGAAGGGGCGATCAAAGTCATAACAAGCGAATTATCGCTGCTTGAAACGCTGGTCGTTCCGCTACGCGACCAAAACGAAGCTCTGGTGGCGGACTACGAGACGCTTCTCACCAGCTTTAAGGTTGAGATGCTGCCGATCACCGACTCGGTTCTGCGCTACGCAGCGGAACTGCGAGCGAACCACAATCTAAAAACACCCGACGCCATCCACGCCGCAACCGCCATAACTTCTGATTCCGATTTCCTGATAGCCAACGACAGCGGCTTTCGACGGCTTGAAAACATCAAGGTTATTATCCTTAGCGACCTCATCTAAGGAAGCCCGAGATGGAAGGACCGAAGACCGCTGCCGAAGAAATGCAGATGATGCGTAAGCTCTATCAGCAGATGGTCATGGAAAAGAACCAGATCACCGCCGAGCCGCTCGTCCAGATCGGCGGCATCAAACGCGAAAAGAAAGAACAGCCGAAAGAAATGGCTGTCGCTGAATAGCCGGGAGAGGCAGGCGTCCTCGCCTGCTCTTGTCATTTTCAGAAAAGCCTCGTCGAGGAAACGGCGAGGCTTTTTTCTATGCTAGAAAACCGGCAAGTATCCTCATGTTCGATCCTCCTCGGCCCTTTTTTAATCCGGAAATGGCCGAAAAGTAAATGCAGATAACTTAGCCTATTTTGCGGGCTCAAATGTCCGTGTCCCTACAATGCGGTGTTGGTCCCGGCCTTCTTCGATCATGTCGATCCAAAGTTTTAGCGTGAGGTCTTCGCGTTCAGGTTTACCGAGGTAGACGCGTAGTTCGTCGTAATATCTAGCTTTCAAGACATCGAGATCGAACGGGACGACACGGGCGAGGTATTTTACGTCTTCGCGGTCGATGTCGGTGTTCCGTTCGATTTTGGCGAGGGCGACGTCGTATGGGTCCAGGGCGAAGAGTCGCAAGTGTTTGAACGTGCCGGCGAAGACTTCGGAAAGGCGATCCTCATAATTCTCCGGCAGCGTCGCTATACCAACGGGATCAACGTAGAGACCGTAGCGCTTATAAAGCTCGGAACCTATTTGGCCCTTTTCTATTGCCGCGGACGTTCCTTTAACAAGCGTGAGTATATCAATGTCGGAGGTCGATGGTTCGCGTTCAAATCCGTAGACGATCGTCACAACAAATCCACCAATACAACGAAAGTGTGTTTCGTCGGTAAGCGATCCGTCGATCTCATTCAAGAACGAGAACCATGGTTCGGGGATCTTAGTCGACATATCGAACAAATTGCGACGACAGGCTAGTAAGCATGTGCCAGTATCCTGCCTCTTCAGACCGGTTGGTTCTAAGCCATTGGCGTTCGGCGTTAGTCATACTTTGGTTGCAAAGCGTGTCTTCACGCTCAAGGCGTGAATGCCGGAGCCGCGTCTGGCTGTGTTCCAGTTTTTTTGCCGCACTGCTTTTTCCATGTAATTGTGCCATTTCTAACGCAACCCCAGTGACGAAGCCTAGCCGATTTTGCAGATCGTGGAGCTTGGCAGCGTACGTCAATGTTTTCCAGTCCATTTCGTAAAACTCTAGTGCAAGCCACGGCATTGCTTCCATTAGCCTCGCGTCGCGTTGGTCCGCGTTGAGGGCCGATAGCAAGACGTCCGCAGGGTTTTTGCGGCGGCGGGCGGGCTTGTAATGCGAAAATCCCGGATAGCCGAGCGCGGAGAGGTCGGCGGTCAGTTGATCGTCGGAAACATCGGCGACCTTGTACACACTCGCCAGCGACGGCAGTTCGGTCGGATCCAGGTCATAGGCGACGGCAGCCTTCTTTATCAGTGCCGGTGTCAGCGGGCGAGTGCCGTTCTCGAGCAGAGACAGATACGTCTGCGAGACACCAAGCGCACGCGCCGCGTCGACCTGGGTCAATCGGTTCTTGTTTCGGTGTTTCTTAAGCTCCTTTCCGGTCATGCGGTTTTACATTTGCAGAATATTACAAACTAGTAATAATGTTATCTTGATATCACAATCTCGTCAATGGAATTCTCTGCGAGGTCATCCATCCAGACATTGCAACAACGGCTGCCGCGAAGAGAGATCTTTTGTTCCTTTTGCCGTTGTGAGCGTGTGGAGCCGGCGGGCAGATATAGTAAAAGCCTCGCCGATCGCTCGACGAGGCTGTTCTCTTTTGAGTTATAACTAAACCCGCCCTTTCTAACGATTTGCTGGCGCAGGTGCCGCCGGGGCCGGGGCAGCCGGTGCGGAAACCTCGACGTTGATCTTCTGACCCGCCGGTGCCGTCAGGCGGCGCAGCACGCCGCTGTAATACAGAGCGCCCACGATGAGGGCGACGATGATCACCATTGCGACAGCCCAGATGGCGTTCGATCCGGTACTCTCACCGCCGCCGCCCGCGACCACCTCTCTTTCAACCACAACTTTATCCATAAGAATTACATCCTCCTGTCGAAGATGGTAGCAACCGCGGCAGAAAAGATATGTACCTTACAATACAGACAGCGCCAGATTGAACTCACTGCCGAGATGCCGACCGCCGACGTCAAGATCATTGCTTCCCGTGAAAATACGCATCGGGCGGTGTGCC
>CAYSMU010000331.1:0-4215 GCA_964432145.1 uncultured Chloracidobacterium sp. | reverse complement strand
TTCTTGAAAGTCCAGACGGCGTCGTGGACGTCGCTTGGTACGTCGAGGACAACCAGGCAAAATACAACCTCAAGATCAACAAGGAAAAGGCCGCGATAAACGGTATTTCCGCCGAACAGATCACCCAGACGATCAAGGTCGCCGTCGAGGGAATGAACGTCGGCCTGCTCCACCTGCCGAATGAAAAAGAAGACACATACATCAATCTTCGCCTGCCGAAGGCCGAGCGTTCCAGCATCGCGGATATCCAGCAGATAAAGGTGGTCGGCAGCAGCGGCAATCTCGTCCCGGTCTCTGAACTCGTCGAGGTACAGGAGCTAAAGAACGACAAGAGCATCTACCACAAGAACCTGATGCCGGTCGTCTATGTCACGGCGGACGTCGCCGGGGCGATCGAGAGTCCGGTTTACGCGATCCTGGGACTCAACGAAAAGATCGAGGCGATGAAGCTCCCCGAGGGTTACGCCCTCGAACGCTACGTCGCGTCCCAGCCTTTCCTCACCGATAAATACTCGATGAAATGGGACGGCGAATGGCACATCACGTATGAGGTGTTTCGCGACATGGGCATCGCGTTCGCGGCGGTCATGGTGCTGATCTACATCCTCGTCGTCGGCTGGTTCCAGTCGTTCAAGACGCCGTTGACCATCATGGCAGCGATACCGTTCTCGCTGGTCGGCATATTGCCGGCTCACGCGCTGATGGGAGCGTTCTTTACCGCGACGTCGATGATCGGTTTTATCGCCGGTGCCGGGATCGTGGTAAGAAACTCGATCATTTTGGTCGATTTCGTCCAACTGCGCATGGCACAGGGAATGTCACTCATCGACTCGGTCGTCGATGCCGGTGCGGTCCGCTTTCGCCCGATGCTGCTGACCGCCGCGGCGGTGATCGTCGGTTCGTCGGTAATGCTTTTCGACCCGATATTCCAGGGACTCGCGATCTCGCTGATGGCGGGCGAGATCGCCTCGCTGCTGCTTTCGAGAATGGCGGTTCCCGTACTTTTCTATCTCAGCGAACGCAAAGCGCATCCGGAAACGGAGGTTCGCTCCAGCCAGAGAACGGTACTCGCAGCTACCGATCTCGGCCCACAGTCGGCCATTGCTCTGAAGTATGCTTCGGCGATCGCGGCCGCTTTTCAAGCGAGGCTTAAGGTCCTTTTCGCCAGCGAAGCAGATCTGCCGCCGTACTTTACGAGTTCTCAGATCGACGAGATGTCCGCCGATCTGTCGCGGGCCGACAAGGCAGAAACCGCTTCGATCAAGCAATTCGGCCGCGAACAACTCGGAGCGCAGGCTGATTTCGACGTAGCCGTTTCGGAAGATCAACCGTCAGCCGCGATCCTCGAAGAGGCGGAAAAGGCCGAAACGGTGCTGATCGCTGTTGGGACGCATGGCAGAAGCGGCTTTGAAAGGCTGAGATTCGGTTCGGTCGCCGAAATGGTGCTCCGCGAGAGCCGATGCCCGGTGCTGACAGTCAATCCGGCGGTCGCGGCCGACAAAACTCCGGACATTAGAAAGGTACTTTGTGCGGTAGACCTCACTCCGGGATCCCAGGGAACGCTCACCTATTCCGCCGAACTGGCGAAAGCCCTCGACGCCGAGCTGGCCGTTTTGCACGTCGCTCCGGAAAACGCCGCTCCTGGTGCAGGAGGTGGCCTAGGTTCGTATTGCGAGACGATCCCACAGGAGATCAGGGAGCACTGCAGCCTGACCGAGATCTTACGCCGCGGAAATGTTACGGACGAGGTCCTTAAGGCTGCGTCCCAGGTTTCCGCTGACGTGCTCGTTATCGGCATCGAACACAACCTGTTCTCGGACCAGACTTTCGGCCGAAAAACATCGGAGATCCTGAGGAACGCGGAGTGTCCCGTGATCACTGTACCGAAAGTTCCGCCCGCCTCGAACACCCAACAAGACCAGATATGATCGGCTGCTGTTGTGTTTAGTACGCCAGCGCACAGACCAAAGGTTTGTGAGCCGATTACATTAGAGGAAAGCCCGTGTCTCGCGAATGTGGTACGGAGCGAAGGAGAAAAGAAATGGTTTCACTAATTATTTGGTTGATCTTGGGCTTTCTGGCCGGTTACCTGGCAAAGTTCATTATGCCCGGTTCCGACGGCGGCGGCTTTATTTTGACGACGATCCTCGGAATTCTAGGGGCGGTCGTTGGCGGATTTATGGGGAGATATTTATTCGGGTACCCGATGATAAGTTCCTTTGACAATATCGGCAGCAACTTACCAAGCTTCGTTTCGTCAGTGATCGGAGCGATCGTGGTGCTGGCAATTTTTCGATTGGCGTCGGGCCGGCGCCTTCGCGGCTAGTTAACTACAGACGCATCCGCTTTGAGAACCATATAGCAAACCGGGCAGGAGATCCGGTTTTGCCGATTTTGAACCGCGAATCAGCGGTTCGGTATAAGGAGAAGATCATGCGATCTATCAAAATTACAGTCTTGATATTACTAACTACCCTTTTCATGATAGCGTGCAATTCGACGCGATCGGAGAAGACGGCATCGACGACGCCGCAGCCCAGCGAGGTCATCAGAGACAGCGTTGACGGCGACATGGGCGGCGATTATGCGAGAGACAACCTTGACCTGCAGGCCGTCGGTGCTTTGCTGGAAAGATCTACCGACGCCGAGAACTTTGAATATCTGCTTAATTCCGACCGTCGCGTAAATAACCTTGATCTGAATGGAGAC
The DNA here is from genome assembly GCA_964432145.1 of uncultured Chloracidobacterium sp. GTDB lineage: Bacteria > Acidobacteriota > Blastocatellia > Pyrinomonadales > Pyrinomonadaceae > OLB17. The sequence continues at coordinate 1,506 of CAYSMU010000331.1, read as the reverse complement.
GGCTATGTTGACTATATCAGCGTTGCGGAATTCGACGATCGCGACACCGGTCAGCGAGGTTTCACGCTGTTCGACCGGTTCGGCGCGGATGATATACAGGAGATAGCAAGCCTGATCTTTCACCGCGACCGCAATGACAGTCGCGGAGCCAGGGTCTTGCTAAACGGTAACGAACAGATCTACGGCGATAATTACTATTACGAATCAAACTGGCTCGACAAGAGCCTGAAGATCGTCGATTGGGCATTTGGTGATCGTAATGATTACTATCGATCGCCTTATTACTACAATAATTACCCGAGTAATTACAGCGCTTATCAAGTCGTTGAAACGCCTGTCTATCGAACGCGGATCCGCGAGTATTATCCTGAGCCGGTATTTGTCCGGACGGCTAATCCGACCGTCACGGTGATCAAGATCAAGTCGTCGTATAGGAACCGATCGATCAACAGTATTTTTGCCAAGCTCGCAAAGCCAACCAAGGAACAAAAGGAGTTTAGAGAGAACCCCTCAAACCGGCCCGCATTTGTGAATAAGGGGGCCAGGAACGATCCCTCGACAAAGCCTGATCCAAAGGGTCCCCCGGGGAAGAATGACAAGATCGACGATCGAAACAAGCAGAAGAACCGCGAAAAGGAAGACAAAAAACCTGCGAAACCTGACAAACCCGGGAAAAAAGACAGCGGGGAATAGGCTGAAAGCCTAAAGGTGACAAAGATGAAAGCACAACAACTCGAAAAAAGAGAATACGGTTTTAGCCGGACGGTTGACATGGCATTCGACGCGGCTTCCGAAAAGGTCCGCGAAGCATTGAAAGCAGAGGGTTTCGGCGTTCTTACCGAGATTCGAATGGATAAAGCTCTAAAGGAAAAACTCGGTGTTGATCTGCGCCGGTATGTGATCCTCGGGGCATGCAACCCCGCTCTGGCTTACAAGTCACTGCAAGCGGACATTGATATCGGGCTGCTGCTGCCGTGCAACGTCGTTGTCTACGAAGCGGATGACAAGGAGAGATCCGTGGTGGCGGCGATCGATCCTGTCGAAATGATGTCGATGGTCGGCAACAGCGCGATCAAACTGGTCGCCAACGAGGTACACGCCCGGCTGCAGAAGGTGATCCAGCAGATCTGAACTACTTGTGAATGAAGCGGATCGCTTGTACTGAGGTCCGTCCTATCGAAAAAGTAAGGGCACTCTCACGGGAGTGCCCTTTGTCTTTATAAAATTGGTGGAGACGAGGGGGATCGAACCCCTGACCTCATGAATGCCATTCATGCGCTCTCCCAGCTGAGCTACGTCCCCGTTCATCAATGCAAAATTCAAAATGAAGAATGCAAAATGAAAGGAATATAAAATCTACCGAATCCTTACAGGGGCGTCAAGCTAACGGCCTTTGAACTCAGGCTTGCGTTTTTCGAGGAATGCCGCGACGCCTTCTTTTTTGTCCTCGGTCGAGAAGCAGATGGCAAACAGGTCGACCTCACGCCGGAGGCCTTCGTCGAGGTT
>CAYSMU010000330.1:0-4225 GCA_964432145.1 uncultured Chloracidobacterium sp. | reverse complement strand
CGTGAAGGTCTCGCTGACCTCGTGCGCGGGCTCGCTCGAGGAGGCGCTCCGCGCGATCGCGCGCGCCTCCGAACTGAGCTACCGGGTCGTGGACGCCGTGTTCCACATCGGGTTCGACTCCGACCTGATCGCGGACCTCGACGTTGCCGATCCCTCGGAGCGAATCGACACCTACTACCGTTGCCGCCATCTCGACAGCGCCACCCTGTCGAGCCTGCTGCAGAACGTGTTTCCCGGCGACCTGAGAGTCGTGACGGGCCCGCAGTTCGTATCGCCCACGATCCAGAAGGTGGGCGGTCAGACCGGCCCCACGCTGGAGTCGCCGGGCGAGGCATTCAGGACCCACGACGTGATCCTCTCGGGGCCGGCGGGCGTCGTCAAGCGCGCGATCGTCCTGGCAAGGAAGCTCGACCGCCGCCGGAAGCAGGTCCGCATCGGCGTGCAGATCACCGACGTCACGTCGGACGCCCTGCGGGAGCTCGGCGTCACCTGGGGCTGGGGCAGCATCGGCTTCACAGAGGTCTCGGATCCGGATCGCGGCAGCGCGGAGAGGCCCGGGACGGACCCGCTGCGGATCGCGCGGATCGACCGCACTCCGATGACCATCGAGGCCACGCTGTCCGCACTGGAGAAGAAGAACGAGGCGCGGCTGCTCACGAACACGCACCTGGTGCTGCTGGACGGCGAGCGGAGCTTCGTGCTGACGGGGTCTAAGTACGTCTACCCCAAGCTGGTCAGCGTGAACGCGAACGGCACGCCAACCTACGACATCACCGAGGTCAAGGTCGGGATCTATCTCCAGGTGGCGGTGCAGATCGGTCTGGAAGAAGACATCGTGATGACCATCTACCCGCAGGTCTCGAACGTGTCGGGGTTCACGATCGTCAATGGGGCGTCCTACCCGGTGATCGGCACGCGCGAGCAGCAGACGACGGTGATGGTCCGCAACGGCGAAACGCTGGCCATCGGCGGCTTGAAGCGCGCCGATACCCTGCGGGACGGGCAGCGCGTCCCGGTCCTCTCCTCCATCCCCCTCATCGGCCGCCTGTTCCAGTACCACCACGACGACGACACGCAATCGGAGCTCGTCGTCCTGATCACGCCCGAGCTGGTCCACTAGGGACCTTTGTGACGCCAGGTTCATCGGCCTTCGCGACGTGCGGCAGATGAAACCCGGGGCCCGGAGGCCCGTATCAGGTCCCATGCTCGCTGCGCGCCGCGTCCTCACGCTCGTACTCTCTCTGTCCGTCGCCGCACCGCTCCTCGCCGAGCCTGAATGGGTGAAGCGCAGCAACGACATCACCGCCATCGCCCTTGGCGTTCAGGCGAAGCTCCAGCCCGAGGGGGCGTCGTTTATCGGGGTGGAGGGCTACGACGCCGATGTCAGCCAGCTCCCTCTCGACGTCAACACCCGCACCGTGGCCATGCTCCAGCAGGCGCGCGCGCAGATCGACGCGAAGCGCGCCGGCGAGAACGACCCGGCCGTTCTGCAGGACATCGACATCCTTCTGGCGTCGATCGACTCGAACATCGAAGGAACGCGCCTCGCCGAGAAGTACGAGATCCCCTATTTCGACCTGCCTCAACTCTTCTTCAACGCCACGCGCTCACTGCTCGACGACCGCGTCGAACCCGCGCGCCGCGGCAACGCGCTGGTCCGCCTGCGCAAGTACATCGGTCTCGAGAAGGGGTATATCCCGCTGACCCGCCAGGCCATGGCCCTGACGCGGGCGTCGCTGGCGAAGCCGGGACTGAACGGACCGTTCAAGGACGACCTTGAGAAGAACCTCGCCAACAGTGACCGCTATCTCGACGGTGCCGAGGATCTGTACAAAAAGTACAGGATCAAGGGGTACGAGAAGCCGTTCGCGGAGCTGCGCAGGCAGGTCGCCGAGTACAACGCGTTCCTGCGCGCCGAGGTGATGCCGCGCGCGATGACCGACTTCCGGCTGCCCGCCGAGCTGTATGCGTACCGCCTCGCGTCGCGCGGCGTGGACATGCCGGTGGAGGAACTGATCAGCCGGGCAAAGACGTCGTTCCGCGAGATCCAGAACGAGATGCAGGCCCTGGCGCCGCTGGTGGCGAAGGAAAAGGGGTTCGCGTCCACGGACTACCGCGACGTCATCCGTGAACTCCGGCGGCGAAAGATACCGCATAGCAAGGCCACGATCCCATGCGGCCACTATACCCTCGGCGAAAAGCCGTGGAATTACATCGATGGATACAAGATCATTTCGTATCTTCGGAAACACCTGAAGTGAATTACTTCTTAGAGTTTCTCTCTGAATCGCGTTTAAGGTATTCGTTCTTGATATCATCAGGAGGCATGCGGAAACTGGTTTTACTCAACTCGTCCAGCGTTTCCTCAAAATTTAGGAGGTTCCGGATCGCCGCGATCTCAAGTACCGATAACGTTGTTAAAACTTTAAGATTCAATCTTTTGCCTTCTCGAATCGCCTCGCGGTCATCCATAAGAACGGCATCGGCCTGTTCTTCAATTGCGAGAGCGATCGCCGCGATCTCTCCCTTTCCGAGCCCTCTTAGTGTAGGTAGATAGTTTTGCTTCGGACTACGAATACGTACCCATTCCGGTGGAGAAGCAATCTAGTTTCTTACTTCGAGAGGGGCTTTCGGATGTATCATCGGCAACCGCTTCCGGGATAATGATCTCTCCAAAGATTTTCGGCAGTATCTCCGTTCTTCCTAAAATGATCAAATAATGAATCGGAGTCGTGTCGGAGATAGTGATCATTTACACTTTCTTAGGAACATCTCAACGGTACGGCTATCTTCCGCCAGATCTTCCAAGGTATAGTCCACCGGAACCTTATGCTCCTTCAGGAGAATATTCGCCTCGTCGACCGACAGATCAAGAATTTCACGAAGCTTTCCAAGACTAATTTACTCCAGCCTGTAGTACTCGATATCATAGGCCTCAAGCATTTGGCGGGAAAAATCATCACTAGCATCCGAGAGTGGAACGAAATTGTCTGGGATTGAAACGGTGATTTCCATACCAATTCGAATTTTATCACTTAAATCAGATAAAACGACAACCTTTCCAAGCCGGTCAACATTCGCGAAAAGCCGCGGTACTATCCCAATGGTTTAAGATCGTGTCATTTTTGCGGACAGGCTGGAAAATTATTCAAGCATCCCTAATGTTTGTGAAACTCGTAAGGAATCACCAGAATCGCTCTTTTGTGAATTTTCGTGACGGTAGTCGGCTCAAACTTTGACTTTTTCGCCGCCGTCATGGCACTGGCTCGGAGCAACGGATGTCCCGAGATCGCTTTTGCTAATTCCACATTTCCGTCCTCAGTAACAACCACTTCAATCTCAACTTTTCCTTCAGCCTGAACATACAAAGCTGCCGATGGGTAAATTGGTTTCGGAACATACCTTGGAATACGTCTGACCGGTGTACAGTCCGAACACCTTTCAAGCAGTTCTGGGTTAACGTTAGTGCGGTCTATCGTCGCTGAGATCTTAATTTGATTATTGACGATAAAACCGTAAGAAATCACGAATTTTGCCCCTGCAAGAACATTTGAGACTCTTGATGGCGTAAATGTTGATCTTTTTGCCGCTAATTCGGCTTGCTTTCGTAATAACGGATGCCCTGATATAGCCGTCACCTTGTACACTTTTCCATATGAATCAGTTTCTACTTCTGCAACCACAGTTTCGTTTCGTCTAAAAACACATGTACACCCAACCGGGAATTTTGGCTTTTTGAGAATTTTTGCCACCGCGATTTCAACACCGTTGATTGGCGTAGGGATGGTAGGTGATGATTGAGCGAAGAGAATATTTTCAAATCCAAATACGGAGATCACAAGCGCTAAGAGAAATAGTTGTTTCATTAGTTTTAATAATAGACACCAAACAACGCCAATCGTTCCAGCTTTCATCAAAAGAGTGCTAAAATTTGGTCACCTTTTTGAATGAGCCCGATCGCTGAAAAGCACAAAAACACGGTTGATGAGGCGATAGAGCATCTGATCTCTCGCGCTAACGATCGGCGTGGGCTGAATGGTTCGGACATCGGACCAAGGATCGGTGCGGCTTTGGAGAAGTATCTTCTTGGAGACGATCCTGATGCTTCAAATGGTGACATAAAGCAATTCATCGACGAGATCAGAGCTGATGACCTTTGCCTGATCATCGCATGCGAACGCGGCGACGAAAGTGACCGCGTCCTTGAGGGCATAGCAGACACCCG